>JAEXBK010000124.1 GCA_023394035.1 Bacillota bacterium | reverse complement strand
GGTATATGTAGCTACATGGCTGATTAATATTAGACTTCCTCTAGTGGGCAGCGGGGGGCTTATTCATCTCGGCAATGTGCCACTATTTATCGGTGCTATGCTGTTTGGTAAGAGAACCGGTGCAATTTCGGGAGCTGTGGGAATGGGTCTCTTTGACCTTATGAGCGGCTGGACGGTATGGGCGCCTTTCACTTTCGTAATAGTAGGCTTAATGGGGTATGTCGTAGGATATTTCGCAGAGAAAAAACCTATTAAAAACGCAGTTTTGAACGATGTTACAGCTATGGTTTCGGCATTGATAATAAAGCTTGTCGGATACTATTTTGCGGAGGTCATCTTGTTGGGAAACTGGCTCGCACCATTCGGCTCTATGCCGGGTAATATACTGCAAGTCGGATTTGCGGCAATCGTAGCCGTTGCAGCAGCTCCGGTGCTACGCATCGCATTAAGAAATATTACAGGAAATACGGTATGTTCAAGATAATGACAGCAGGGCCTACTCAGGTCAGAGAAAATGTAAGATTAGAAAGAAGCAAAGTTTTTACAAATCCGGATTTGGACCCTGATTTTTTTGATTTTTATAAAGAAACTTGTGAGCTTCTTTCAAAGACTATGAACACGCAGATGAGAGCCTTTATAATGGGCGGTGAAGGCATACTGGGCCTTGAGGCGGCATGTGCTTCGCTCACAGAGGAGGGGGACCGCGTCCTCGTAATTGATAACGGCATTTTCGGTAAAGGTTTTGAAGGCTTTGTTACTATGTATGGTGGTGAAGCTACAGTTTTAAGCAGTGACTATCGTAACCCCGTTAAACTTGATGATTTACGAGCTTTTTTATCAAAGGACAGCGATTTCAAATACGCCACAGTTGTTCACTGTGACACACCAAGCGGTGTTATGAATGATGTAGAAGCCATTAGCCGACTTCTTGATGAATTCGGTATAATGACGGTTTGTGACTCTGTTGCGGGGATGTTTGGTGAACCGCTGAATTTGAGCAAATCAAAGATAGACATTCTTTGCGGAGGATCACAAAAGGCTCTATCGGCACCTCCGGGGCTGACTATGGTCTGGGTAAGCGACAGAGCCTTTGAGGCTATGAAGTCACGTAAGTCGGCAATCAGAGCTTTTTATGCGAATATTCTTTTGATGGAAGACTACTATAAGAATCAGTGGTTCCCGTACACTATGCCGATTAGCGATATTATGGGACTTAGAGTGGCAATTGAAAACTATCTTGGTGATTTGAATTTCCAAGAAAGACATAGCAAACTTGCAAAAGCGGTTCGCAAGACTGTGACAAAGGCAGGGCTCGGCCTGTATTTAGAAAGCGGATTTTCGAACAACGTTACTGTAATCGAGGTTCCTCAAGGCATTACAGATGAAGAACTCCTTAACGAAATAAGAGAGGATTACGGCATTTTAATAAGCGGATGTTTCGATGTGCTTAAAGGTAAGGTTGTCAGAATCGGTCATATGGGTGAAAACGCAAATGTGGAAGATATTGCCGCGACTTTAGATGCTATGCAGAAAGTTTTGCTAAGGCATGGAATTGAATTGAAATGCAATATGAGGAATGAATTTTTATTATCTTGCTAATGGGCATGGATTCAAGTAAAATACTCTTATAAATCTTTTAATTAAGTGAGAGTAATGATGGTAAAGAACTATTTACATTTGTTTTTTATGTCTATGCTCCCTATGGCAGAGCTGAGAGTTGCCGTACCTATTTCTCAAGCGCTTAACTTGCCTATTGTCGAATCTTTTATCGTATGCATGATAGGTAATATGGTACCTGTGCCGTTCATATATCTGTTTGCAAGGAAGTTCTTGGTTTGGGGGAGTAAAAGACCTTATATTTGGAAGATGTGCAGATTTTTCCTAAGTAAAGGAGAAAAGGCAGGACACAAATTGACCGAGAAAAGTGGAAAAGGAGTTTTTATCGGACTCTTGCTTTTTGTCGGCATCCCAATTCCGGGAACAGGTGCGTGGACAGGAACCTTGGCTGCAAGTATCCTGGATTTCGGTTTCAAGAAGACCGTACTGGCGGTTACGCTGGGAGTTGCTGTTGCGGGCAGTATTATGATGGTCGCAAGTATAGTAGGAATAAATATATTTAATTGACAAGGCTGCTTCGTGCGGCCTTTTTGATATTTAGGAGAAAGCAAATGAAGAAAATTATCTTGGACGGCTGCGAGTATAGTATCGAGGAATGTCGAAACTATCTGATATTAGAGGAACTATTCACAGCTTCAGGTCTTGAATTTATGAGAAAAAGACTTGAAGCCGGTTCAAATTCTAGGCAAAAAACAAAGATGAGCACCTTGTGTTATATAGAGCGTGATGATAAGTATCTGATGTTACATAGGGTTTTCAAAGAAAACGATGTCAATAAAGACAAATGGATAGGTGTCGGCGGGCATTTTGAATTTGCGGAAAGCCCTGAGGAATGTCTTTGTCGTGAAGTTTTCGAGGAAACCGGATATGTGATAAGCGATTATAAATTCAGAGGATTGATTACTTTTGTTTACGGCGAAAAAGGAAAAGAAATAGTAGAATATATGCATCTTTTTACAGCGAGAAATGTAAAGGGGGAGCATAAAAACTGCGATGAAGGCATTTTAGAATGGATACCAAAGAAAGATATTTTTGAACTTGATTTGTGGGAGGGGGATAGGATATTTTTAAGGCTTTTAGATGAAAGAGATGATTTCTTTTCTCTTAAACTCGTGTATAATGATAAGGATGAACTCATCGAAAGCAAGCTGGATGGAGAGTATATATGAAAATAAAGATAAAGGAAAGGGATATTTCCGATGTGCTGAATATTCCTAAAGAAGCTCATATTAAGCCGAAGCGGCAGAGTTTTCTTATGCGTTATTTGCTGAAGCTCCTATCAGAAAAAGAACTTAATGAAGTAAACTTTAAGTG
>JAEXBK010000108.1 GCA_023394035.1 Bacillota bacterium | reverse complement strand
CCACATCGCTTATCATCTGTGTATAGGCTGAACGGTCAAAGAACCTACCGCTTTCGTCATCGTCGATATAGTGACGGATATTCATCAGCTTGTGCTGTCTTGCGTATCTCTCTAAAAATGCCTTTTGGTTTACAATACTGTTGCTTTCTCCCCCGTCCCTGTCCTCATCACCAACTGAAAGGCGGGAGTATAGTGCTGTGATTTTATTTGCGTATTCTATCATAGCGTTATTCTCCTTTTTTATGTCTATATACATTTCCTTACAGTTGATATTATGCAACCCATCGTACCTGCTATTCTCCCTATAATCTCAGTCATAGTGGTTAACTTCTTCGTATCAAAATATGCGTTCAACAACTACGACTCAAAGTATCTTGAAGAAACATACAACACGACGATCAAAGCCGTAACAGGAAACTGGTCGCTCATAATCGCTCTCATCGTAGGCGTACTTTTGACAATCGCATTCAACTACAAGCGTCTTGAAATAAAGAAGACTTTGTGGGAAGGCGTTCAGGGATCATTCCTTGCAGTAATGAACACCGCTTCCGAGGTAGGATACGGAAACGTAATCAAAACTCTCGCAGGCTTCACAATCGTAGCAGGCGCAATGCTCGGAATCTCAAAGAACCCTCTTATCAGCGAATCAATCGCTTCATCGGTACTTGCAGGTATTACAGGCTCAGCATCGGGCGGAATCTCAATTGCACTTTCGACATTCTCCGAACAGTTCATGAAGGATGCGGCCGCTCTCGGAATCGGACCTGAAGTTCTTCACAGAGTTGCAGCTATCGCATGCGGCGGTCTTGATACACTTCCGCATAACGGCGCAGTAATCACTCTGCTTGGAATAACGGGAATGACTCATAAGGAATGCTACGGAAACATCGGTATGTGTACAGTAGTTATCCCTACGATAGCAACCGTAGTCATAATCATCCTCGGAACATTCGGTATAGCGTAAGCTGCATACAGGCAAAGCAAGATATACGGAGGAATTAAAATGAAGGATATAAAGAAAATAATAGTTGCAGGGGCAGGTCTCATGGGTACTTCTATGGCACAGATCTTTGCTCAGTACGGATTTGAGGTAGTTATCTACGATATTATCGAGCCGGCACTCGAAAAGAGTAAGGAGCTCATCCGCATAAACCAGGAAGAACAGGTTAAGATGGGAGAGCTCACTTCGGAAGAGTCGGAAAAACTGCAGGCAAGACTAAGCCACAGTGTAGACAAAAACGTCTTTGCTGATTGCGATCTCGTAGTTGAATCCGTAATAGAGAAGCTCGAAATCAAGCAGTCGTTCTGGGCTGAGGTTTCAAGAATCGTTCCTGAGGACGCTATTCTCGCAACAAATACATCGGGACTTTCGATAACCGCTATTGCAAAGGATATCTATAAGCCTGAAAGATTCTGCGGAATGCACTGGTTCAACCCTGCCCACCTCATTCCTCTTATCGAGGTAATCAAAGGCGATATGAGCTCGGACGAAACATGCGCCGAAGTCTATGCACTTGCACTTAAGATAGGCAAAGAACCGATAAACGTCAAAAAGGACGCGCTCGGATTCATAGGAAACAGAGTTCAGTTAGCTGTTTTGAGAGAAGCGCTGCACATCGTTGAAAGCGGAATCGGCGACTTTGAGGATGTTGACCGTGCTATGAAATATGCGCTCGGATTCAGATATGCGTGCTTCGGACCTTTCGAAGTATGCGACTTCGGTGGACTCGACACATTCTATCACATTCAGACATACCTTAATGCCGATCTGTGCGATGCTAAGGAACCGCAGCCTACGCTTAAGGCTCTCTACGACAAAGGCGAATTCGGCGTAAAGGCAAAGAAGGGCTTCTACGATTACAGCAACGGTAAGGATGAGGAAGCGATCAGAAAGCGTGACGAACTTTACATGAAGGTAAGCAAACTACTTAAATGATTCTCCCTTTTGAAAATACGGGATGAGGAACAGCCTCATCCCGTATTTTTTGATGCGAAAAGCAGGAATGGGTGTGGGCGGGATGCAAACTTGTTTAAGTAATATAGTATAAACAAGTTTATGATGAAACTTGAACTCGTGCTTCTGCTTGGGCTTGAACTTATTTAAGTAATATGATATAAATAAGTTAGAGGTGATGAAAGTGGAATATAATTTTTCAGAAGACCTAAAATCGATTCGAGAGATATTAGGCATTTCACAGAGCGAGTTGGCAGAACAAATCGGTGTAGGACAGGTAACTGTTTCGCGAAATGAATCAATAAAGACGGAACCGTCCGCGAAGCTTTTAGAAAGCGTATATGCTTTTGCATTTGATAAAAAAATAAGGCTAAATAAGCTGAAAGAAATGCTTTGGAGAGATAATTCGGGCGTTAGTGAAAAATTACTTTTTCATGGAGCCAAAAGCGAAATCGACGGAGTGATAGATATAGGAAGAGGCAGACCGAACAATGATTTTGGACAGGGCTTCTATGCAGGGGAGAGCTATGAGCAGGCAATATCATTTGTTTCAGGTTTTGATAAGTCTTCGGTATATTATCTCAGTTTTGATGGTAGAGGTCTCAGGTGCAAGAGCTATAAAGTAGATCAGGAATGGATGATGACAATTGCGTACTACAGAGGGACGCTTGATGAATATAAGGATCATCCTAAGATCAAGTCACTCATAAAACAGTCGCGTGATTGTGACTACATAGTTGCTCCGATTGCGGATAACCGTATGTTTCAGATTATCAACTCGTTTATCGAGGGAGAGCTTACAGATGAACAATGCAAGCATTGTCTGGCTGCGACAAATCTCGGGATGCAGTATATTTTTATTAGCGAAAGAGCAGCATCTCACGCAAAAATCGTAGAGCGTTGTTATATTTCAAATAATGAACGAGAATATTATAAGAATATCAGGCTCGAAGAATCAAAGCTCGGTGACGATAAAGTGAAATTAGCAAAGAGGCAATATAGAGGGCAGGGACAATATATTGATGAAATTTTGGAGTAGAGAGGCGGTGCACTCATGAAAAAAATCACAAAAGACGGTCTGCTACTGTGCGAATTGCAAGCAAAAGCATTTGAATTTTCAGTTGATAAAATGGGCTCAAGCTCTGAAATTTTTATCAGGAGGTTCATGAAGAGCAGGATTGCTAAAAGATTTGATAATAAATCCGTTCTCGAGAGCAATATACAGGCAAAGGATGTTTTGGACTTGATAAACGAAGAGTATGGCGTTTCAAATTACGGAACCGTCAAATACACACGAAATGAAATCTATTGGATCGGTTACATTTATAGATATTTCGCGATTACTTATGAATTGACATCCGCTCAAGTCTATAAAATAATAAAACCTAAAGAACTGCGAGGCCTATTTTTGCCATATCACACGATGGATCCTTCTCAGGCAATTGAAAGAATCCTGGAAGCAAAAGGCATGTTGACTGACGAGAATAAAGAGCTGGAGAGACAGTACGAAATATTTAAAAAGATAAGAAGCGTAGGCTAAACCGCTGAACAAATATAAAAAGGGATTTTTTCGGTGATGATGAATCCAATCAATTTGAAGTATATGCACAACATACACTTTGGGAATGAAGATGTAGTAGGAATATCAGTTGTATATACCGGTTAATTCTGCTAACATTTAAGAAAGATGTCGGCGGAAATTCAAATGGGATTTGAGCCCATTACAATCAAAGATAAATTAAGCGGAAGTATAGCTATGATAAAAAAGTTATAATAAATCGCGCGCCAATAACGAAAAATAAAAACGAAAGGTTAATCAAATAAATGGACATTATCAAGATTTTAGCAAGTGAATTCAAGGTCAGGGGTGAGCAGGTAGAAAATACCCTCAAGCTCATAGACGAGGGGAATACGATTCCTTTTATCGCGAGGTACAGAAAGGAAGTTACGGGAGGACTTTCAGACGAAATCCTAAGAGCACTTGACGAAAGGCTTAAATACCTGCGCGGGCTTGAGACGAGAAAGGCTGAGGTCATAAGGCTCATCGAAGAACAAGGAAAGCTGACCGATGAGCTCAAGGCTGAAATCGAAAAGGCGGAGGTGCTCCAGCGCGTAGAGGACCTGTATAAGCCGTTCAAACAAAAGAAGCTGACGCGCG
>JAEXBK010000012.1 GCA_023394035.1 Bacillota bacterium | reverse complement strand
GTAAATACGCCTATGGCATTTTCCTGCATGCTGCAAGCTGACATAATCTCAGTATAAATCAATCCTTTTTCTTTTATATCTTCTCCGTCACCTAAAACGGCAACGACAATATGTGCCTTATGGCTTTGGGTAACCTCTACCGCTTCTCTCCACATATAATTATTGGAAGCATTGATTTCCGCCTCTTCGTTTGGCACGGGAGCCGGGAATTTACTAATAACCACCCGATATCCATTGATATCTGTAACGATTGCATCGTCAGCTTCATCTGTTAAATCTTCATTTGGAATCTCAATCTCCCACTCATCTCTAAGATCTTTTATCAGTTTATTCTTATCCCAACAATCCTCTGAAAGCAGAACGCTTCCACAAAATTTTCCTATGTTATCGCTATTCAAAACTTGCACCTCCACCGCTACATAAAATTTGTCTAAAATATCTTCCACTTGAAAGTCTCTTATTGTAGTATTATCTTTTTCTATCATTTTTTACATTTCACTATTCCAGTTCAATAACTTGGGATTTAGATAACCGATTTTCTACTATAATTGGTTATATCCGATCCAATTTTTTCATATAAACTTTTAACATCTAACTCTTTGTTTTTTAAAGCAATAAGTTCTGAATCTGTTGCTCCAATAAATTCTACGAAAGTTACTTTTCCGTTTGGAGAATTTATTGGATTTAATTCATTATCCGGAATAGTAATAAATCCTGTAATATTAGATTTCATTTCTACATCTATCCCTTGTGTTTGACCTGTATATAAATATTCATAAGCATTAAATACTTCGCCCGTTGTAAAAGTAATTCTTGCAATAGATTGTAAAATTCCGCAAATACACCTTATCTCTGCCGCTTCTTCATTTTTATAATTATCTTTCTTTAATTTAAAGGTAAATTCCATTCCATAGCCGCTAATGTCTTTATCTTCAGTTTCTTTTTCATATAGTTCCGACAAACCGTATGTTACAAAATGCCAATAATCCCCTCCGTCATAAATACTTATTCCATCTAATGGATCATTTCCACCAAACTTCCACTTTATTAGGGTTCCGTAATGTTTAGGATTTTTTTGATTAGGATATACTCTTTCGCATTCGTTTGTTATTGCATCCCAACCTTGTGCCTTTATTTCTTCATTATTATTTTCTTTTGCTTCTGTTTTATTTTTGAACTTATCAAATAATCCCATAATTAATCCTTTCTACAAATTTATAAATTTATCTTTTCTCATTTCTTCCCCTCTTATTGACCTAAAGGTCAATGCAGCCCTCGCTCAAAGAGCTCGGTCAATTCACATTTTTCTTTTTGGGAATATTTTACCCATCAATTCCTATATCAAAAATATCATCATATAAACCTTCAAACTCAATATCCAACAAATGATCTGCATCAAGTGTGTGCTCTGCGTATGTTAAAAGTGTTGTTATCCCTCTTCTTTGAAATATTGGTTTCCCTAATTTATGAATAATACTCTCTATATTTTCTTCCGGATAACAACATTTAAAAGTCTCCGACTCTTTACAAGCTTTTGCTATTTTGATTAAGTTTTTAGAATATGCACTAACTAATTCAGCAGAAAACTTGAGTTCTTCATCTGTAAAATCTTCTTCACTAATATTTATCTTTAAATCTTCGTTTTCATATTCATATTCTGAAGAATAAATAGTTTTATTTAAAATAAAGTCCTCTTTTTTTAATAGAAATTGCATAATGCTCCCCTTTTACAATTACAAATGATTTATAGACACTGTCTACACCGCTTTAATCTTATCATTTATCAATTCAATAAATGCTATCACAGTTGCTCCTATCATCGGAAGCCCATAAGGACTAAATAAAAAACCAATGACCAAGCCCGATATACCTATTCCGACTTCTCCTTGAACGAAAGATGCTAATGCCCCAAATACACAGAACACCATAACGATATACAGTAATGCTGTTCCAATACCAAGCAAGAATGTCAAGAAAGCTATCAAAATTGATAAGACAAGACTAATCGGAAATAAGATAATTTTTAACATCCATCGCATACACTACCTCTTTTTCTCTTTGGTTTATGTGCTGCTTACAACCATTATTTTAGTCGATAGTGGCTCTAAGCAGCACATAAACCATCAGTTTCTTCAGTTTTCAACTTTGGTAGAAGCTTCAAAACCTTTGATTTTACTGAACTATTTGCCTCTGTCATTATTATGACACGAGACCCGCAGAAAAAGTCAGCTACTCTCATATGTTTTACCTCTTTTTTAGTATCATGATAACGCCATTATGTTTTATCGTTGTTGTCCCATAAAACGGACTCATCTATCATCCGGAACAAAATCCATAATATCGTTTGGTTCCACCTCAAGTGCAACACAGATTGCGCCAATCACATCGGTGGTGATATCCTTATCGTTTGCCAGCTTGTACATCTGATAATGAGTAATGCCGGCTGCTTCTTCCAAATCTTTCTTTTTCATATTCCGATCAACAAGAATATGCCACAGCTTCTTATAACTTACAGCCATTTTGAATCTCCTTTACGGGCTATTTGGCGCTGGATACAACAATACAAATATAGCATATCACGATTCGGTCGAAAAATCAAGAATATGATAAAAATTTCAAACTTTCGACAAGTACAAGAATGTTATGCCTGATTTACCTGATGAGTATATTGCCATCATCGGCGAAATTCGAATATTTTTCAATCATCAAATCTTGATATTTTGCCGATGGTGTGCTATACTATCCATGTGCAGAAAGTGAGGGTTCGCTATGAAATACATTTCTGTTGCGGAAGCGGCGAAAAAGTGGGGCGTTTCCGAACGCAGTGTGCGCGGGTACTGTGCCGAGGGCAAAATCGACGGTGCATTTCTGACCGGCAAGACATGGAACATCCCCGAAATTACAGAGAAGCCCGACCGCATTAATAAGAAAACTACCGCACCCAAGACACTTCTCGAAGTGCTGAAGGCCGAGAAAGCAGCGAAGCTGCACGGCGGTATTTATCATAAAATCCAGATCGATCTGACCTATAACTCCAACCACATCGAGGGCAGCCGCCTCACACACGATCAGACACGCTATATCTTTGAGACGAACACCGTCGGCGTATCGGACGGGGCGGTCAAGGTTGACGATGTGGTCGAGACCGCCAACCATTTCAAGTGCATTGATATGGTTATCGACAATGCCAATTACGCTCCGAGCGAGGCGTTTATCAAGCAACTGCACGCCGTTTTGAAAAATGGAACTTCCGATTCCCGCCTCGATTGGTTTGCCGTCGGGGACTACAAGAAATTGCCCAACGAGGTCGGCGGCATGGACACAACTGCACCGGAGAATGCCGGGGCCGAGATGAAAAAGTTGCTTGCTGAATACAACGCCATTGAGAGCAAAACCTTTGACGATTTGCTTGATTTTCACTACCGCTTTGAGCGCATCCATCCGTTCCAGGACGGCAACGGCAGAGTCGGGCGCCTGCTCCTTTTCAAAGAATGCCTGCGGAACAACATCGTGCCGTTTATCATTGAGGACGACATCAAGATGTTCTACTACCGCGGCTTGAAGGAGTGGCAGAATGAGCGCGGCTATCTGCGTGATACTTGTCTAACTGCACAGGACAGATTTAAGAAGTATTTGGACTATTTCCGAGTATCGTATGACCAATAAGCAAATCCGCCCCTGTGCGATACAGAGGCGGATTGCTTTTTCGTAATAAACCCGTGCGTCTATGCCGTAAAAATGTAGGATTTTCAATGTGCTTTTGAGTGTTGCTCACACTTCCGTATCGCGCTTCCGGACCATGAGAATTAATCCCTGAACAGTTTGAAATCAAGCCGTTCAGGGATTTTGTTTTTGCGTTCATTATTTCTTATAAGAACTTTTGAGATTGTATTTTTTCATCTAAGCCTTACTCAGAAACCTGATGGCGGATTTTCTTGCCTTTTCTATTTTTTCAGCTTCGATGTTTGTTACGGCAAAAAAGCATCATTATCGCTTAAGATTTGCCTGACTAAGATATTAATTTCTTTTGATGATCCTACCCGTTCCAAGGCTATTATTACCTTACGGCGGAGACCACTCTCATTTACATCGATAAGTGAAATAAGAACGGGAATGAGCCGATTGCAACATGCTAAATAAAAATCCTTATGCTTTAGCTTGGAAAGAATTATCACCATTGGAAAGGCAGTAAAAACTTTCAGCTTTTTCGTCTCAAGCTTATCAAGCTGTTCAAAAGAACAGAGCCGATCATAAGACCGGCTCTATCCAAAATTATCCTTAAAGGTGATATTCTATTTGTCGACTACAGGTATCGGAGTCTCATCCCTCGCATCGAGGTCGTGAATGTATTTTTCCGTATCCTTAGCCATAAGACCCGACAGCAGCAATACTGCAACGAGGTTCGGAATAGCCATCAAAGCGTTGAGCGTATCTGCTATTGTCCATACGATGTCGAGTGCTACTACAGGAGCGATTGCCGCTACGCATACATATGCGATTCTGTAAGCGTAGAGTGCCTTTCTTCCTGCAAGATATTCCATACAACGTTCACCGTAGTATGCCCAGCCGAGTACGGTCGAGTAAGCAAATGTTATGATTCCGAGTGTAAGAATGATAGGTCCTATTACAGGAATCTGACCGAATGCAAGAGTTGTAAGCACGCCGCCGTTAGGAAGCTCGTCTACGTTGATTTCAGGGTTCTTCATAATCGTTGTTACAAGAACAAGACCTGTCATCAGGCAAACAACTACTGTATCCCAAAGTGTTCCTGTCGAAGAAACGAGAGCCTGTCTTACAGGATTTCTCGTCTGAGCAGCAGCTGCTGCGATAGGAGCAGAACCGAGACCGGATTCGTTCGAGAAAAGACCTCTTGCAATTCCGTATCTCATAGCTGCCTGAATACCGGAGCCTACAAGACCGCCGAGAGCAGCACCAGGTGTAAATGCGAGCTTGCAGATTACGCCGATAGCCGGGAATATGAAGTTATAGTTCATACCGAGTATTACTATACATCCGAGTACATAGAACACCGCCATGAACGGTACGAGCTTTTCGCAAACGGAAGCGATTGATTTGATTCCGCCGAATATTACGATTGCCGTAAGTATTGCTATTACAACGCCTACAATATACTGTGGAATGTGAAGAGTTTCGTTAGCTACAGTTGCTATGGCATTTACCTGCGTTGCGCAGCCTATTCCGAATGAAGCAAAAGCAGCAAAGAATGCGAACAGAACGCCGAGCCACTTCATGCCGAGTCCTCTTTCGAGAGCGTACATCGCGCCGCCCTGCATACGGCCGTCAGAAGTCTTGACCCTGAATTTTACGGCGATGTATGATTCGGCATATTTAGTAGCAATTCCGAATACACCCGTCAGCCATGTCCAAAGCACAGCTCCGGGACCGCCTAAGACTATTGCGGTACCTACACCTATGATGTTACCTGTTCCGATCGTTGCCGCAAGTGCGGTAGCAAGCGCGCCGAACTGTGATACCTCGCCTTCCGCATCAGGGTCAGGAGTTACAGACAGCTTAACACCATGTGTTATGGTATAGCGCTGAATGAATTTGGTTCTGATCGTCAGAAAAATGTGAGTACCAAAGAGCAAAATGATCATGCCCCATCCCCAGACGACGCCGTTAATGGCATTCATAAGATCTTCAAAAGCTTTCATATTATTCCTTCCTCTCTCTTTCTCTACCGTGGATGAAAATATGTGTATATAATTCCTATACAAGCATAATTATACTGTATATTCTTATTGCAGTCTATATATTCACGCAATTTATAATTCTTAAATTTCTTGTATACAATATTCAAAATGTGCTTTATGAAGTACAATCCGCCCCCAGCCTGCTTCGATATCAAAAACAAGAGAAAAGGGCGTGCTTAACACGCCCTTACCGCGGCACTTACCGCTCAATTTCCTATATACGCTATCCACATTTTCCGTTCTTATTTGCCGAGATTTGAAAGCAACGCCGAAAGAAGCTCAGACCCGTCAAAGCCTTCCTTAGGCTCTTCTTTCTTGCCGCCTAAAAGTGATCCGAGCATTCCCGTAATACCCGATCCGCTGCTCTGTGCAGTCTGATTTCCGCCGCCCGTAGCAGCTCCGAAAACTCCCATCAAATCCGAGAAATCAAGTCCGTCGCTCAGGTCTATACCGCTGCTTGAAGCTGTATTTGTAGCTGCCGAAAGTCCGCTCATCAAAGCCGGTGCAAGATTGCTCATAGCCGAGCTCACCTGATTTGTATCCATACCCGTCTGTGACGAAAGATCGCTGAATACATTACCCATATTACCGCCGAGTATATGTCCGAGTATGCCCGCTCCGTCATTCTCGTCAGCCGACATGATTTGATTTTCTATCGGCTCCGTGCTCGTGTGCTGCGAAAGTGCTCCCAGCAATGAGGTTGCACCTGACTGCGAAGCTGCGTTCTTCGTCAGTGCTTTGATAAGAATCGGAAGTGCAAGCGATACGAGCTTCATGATCTGGCTTGAGGAAGCTCCGCTCTTCTTTGCGAGTGAATCTACTGATGACTGTGATGTCAAAAGCTGCATTAACATATTTACTAAGTTCATCCCTTACTCCTTTTGTATCAAACATTATTCTGTTGATATTTGCTTATATTCTCATATATACCACTTTTTGAGAGAAAATCTACACGCTTTGCATCTAATCACGAAAAACTTTTATTTTTTTCTGCCTTATATGCTTCCGCATTCTGCTTGACAAGCTCTATCTTTGACAGATATTTGTTTGCCTTTACATCATCACCCGTTTTTTGATAAAGCTTTACAAGCTCATTCATCGCATCCGTGTTGCTCGGAGAAAGCTCGAGCACTTTCTTAAATGATACTTCCGCATCCTCGATAATCCCCGTTCGTTCTGCGGCAATCCCGATATAATACCAAAGCGGCCACCACTTATTGAAACGCTCGTCGTCAGCGTATTTTGCAAGTGCATCAAGTCCTTCCGCAAATTTGCCCGACAGCACGAGGTTGTATGCAGCTTCTATCTTTATCGGTTCTTCGAGCTTTGCCAGCCACTCGGAAATTTCGTCTCGCATCTTAGCCTTATCGCCGTCATCTGAATCATGGGAAAGGCGCATAAAATCATTCCATGTGAGCTTTGCCTTTACATAAAGTCCGAGGTTCAGATAAGCATACCCGAGAAAATAAAAGCCCATATCGAAATCCGGCTCCTTTAGCGTCAGCTTCTCGAAGCTTTCGAGCGACTCCGCCTTATATCTTCCTATATATTCCTCACCTTCCCCTGACTCATAAGAATCCTTACAGGCGCGCGCATAGCAATAAAGCGCATCCGAAGACTCCGGATCTATCAGCATTGCAGCCCTGAAGCATATGCACGCATGATCAAAATCTTTGTTCGCCGCACGCTCTACGCCCTCATTTATCAAAGGCTTGACAAAATCCTTGCCGAACGAAGTGATTATATAGCCTATATAATTGTCGCGAAATCTGAAATTTATATCGCAGCCTATTATGTCCGCCATGTTGCGTGCTATTTTGAGATTTGTAAGCCCCGTCAGCTCCGTCTTTTTTATGGGTACCGAAACTCCGAGCAGCAGCTCCTTCATTCCCGTTTTTTCGAGGTAGCCTTCGGAAAGCTCATCAAAAATATATTCTTCGATATGCGGCATCAGATAATCGCCTATTCTGTCCGTAAATTTCTTTGGTTCTGTCATTTTTCTTACCTTATATATAGAATTAAAGCATCCTGAGCCATTCCGCCTTTAGCAGACCTGAATCCTGCATAGCCTCTTCGAGCTCATTCATCATCCGCCTGCGGTCAGATGGCAGCTCACCTCTTAGCGAGACATAGTTTGAAGCATGGTTGCTCCTGAAAACACACGTTTTTTCCGGTTTCGCATTTTCGAGCAAAAGATATGTCTCGGCTACTATTTCTTCAGGTGAAAGCAGCTCGAACTTGCCTGATTTCACATCGTGGTACAGCGGAGTGACAGGATCGAGCATCAATGTCAGAAGCCCCACATACGAAGCTCCCATTTCACTTATCATTCTGCCCGTCTCTATCGCATGCTCGCGCCAAAGCGCTTTACCTCCAAGTCCTGAAATAAATGTTACGGATGCTGCGATACCCACTTTTTCCGCCTTTTGTACGGCTTCGATAATATCAGCCTTTGATTCTCCCTTGCATATCGCATCAAGAACCTTATCGCTTCCCGATTCCGCGCCGATGTACGCGATTCCTATGCCGGCATCCTTGAGGCGAATAAGCTCTTCCTCCGTTTTTCTTAAGATGTCTCCGGATCGCGCATAAACGCCTACCCGCTCGCATTCAGGGAAGATCGCCCTGATATTTTCGAGTATGAACAAAAGCTTCTCCGTAGAAAGACACATTGCGTCTCCGTCACACAAGAATATGCGATCGACACGCTTATATTTGGAGCG
>JAEXBK010000014.1 GCA_023394035.1 Bacillota bacterium | reverse complement strand
TCGGAAATTATCCGGCATCGGGAACGGAAATAATTGAACAGCTCGGACCTGAACATGAAAGAACGGGAAAACCTATCGTGTACACATCTGCCGACAGCGTTTTCCAGATTGCGGCAAACATAGATGTAATACCTTTAGAAAAGCTGTATGACATATGCCTTGCGGCAAGAAAGCTGCTTCAGGGAGAATGGGCCTGCGGCAGAGTAATTGCACGCCCTTATCTCATCAAAGACGGCGAGCGCGTCAGAACCTCAGACAGGCACGACTATGCCGTATCACCGCCTGAGGATACCATCCTCGATAAGATAAAGTCCAAAGGTCAGACAGTTTATGCCGTAGGCAAGATAAAGGACATATTTAACGGAAAAGGCGTTACGGATGCCGTAAAAACGAAGGATAACATGGACGGAGTCGATAAGACGATAGAAGCCATGGGAAAGGTCGAAACCGGATTCATATTTACGAATTTAGTGGATTTCGATTCGCAGTTCGGGCACAGGAGAGATCCTGAAGGCTATGGCAATGCTATTATGGAATTCGATGCAAGACTTCCCGAAATAGAAAATGCAATGCGAGAAGACGATATCGTAATCCTCTGTGCAGATCACGGAAACGACCCCGTTCATGCGGGCTTTGACCACACGAGAGAATACATACCGGTAGTCGTGTTCGGCAAAAGCATAAAGAGCGGCGTCAATATAGGCACGCGAAACACATTTGCCGATATAGGCGCAACAATAGCGGAATACCTCGGAGCGGATAATGCTTCAATCGGAAACAGCTTTCTTAAGGAGATCATCATATGAATATAAACATTAACGACGTTATCATAAAAAAACGCGACGGAGGCAAGCTCTCCAAGGAAGAAATCAAAGCCTTCATTACCGGATACACTGCTGGTGAAGTGCCTGATTATCAGGCTGCGGCGCTTTTGATGGCGATATATTTCAGGCACATGGATGAAGAGGAAACCTTTGCTCTTACAGATGCAATGAGGTATTCGGGAGAAAACATAGACCTTTCGGGCATCAACGGCACGATAGTAGACAAACATTCCACAGGCGGTGTAGGCGATAAGGTTACGCTCGTAGTTGCGCCGATAGCGGCTTCATGCGGCATACCTATTGCAAAGATGAGCGGAAGAGGCCTCGGCTTTACAGGCGGAACAATAGATAAGCTCGAATCGATTCCGGGCTTTGAAACTACGCTTGCGCCTAAGGCTTTCTTTGATCAGGTAAACGACATAGGCATTGCTATAATAGGTCAGAGCGGAGACATTGCCCCTGCTGACAAGAAGCTCTACGCGCTTCGTGATGTAACGGGAACGGTAGGAAACCTAAGCCTCATATCATCGAGCATAATGAGCAAAAAGCTCGCAGCCGGAAGCGATGCGATACTTCTTGATGTAAAATGCGGAAGCGGTGCATTTATGGAAAACGAAAAGGATGCGCTTGAGCTTGCCGATATGATGTGCAAGATAGGAAACAATGCCGGAAAGCGAACCGTTGCCGTAGTTACGGATATGAGCCAGCCGCTCGGAAAAGCTGTCGGAAACAGCCTTGAGGTTATAGAAGCCATAGATACGCTTAAAGGGAACGGACCTTCCGATATAACGGAGCTTTCGATGCTGATTTCGGGCATAATGATATATTTAGGCGGAAAAGCAAAGGATATAGACGAGGGAAGAACGCTTGCGGAAGAAGCTGTAAGCTCAGGAAAAGCCTTAAGAAAGCTGGCTGAGCTCATCGAAAGACAGGGCGGAAATCCTGAGGTTATAAACGATTATTCGCTTTTCAAAAAGGCTTCGGCATCGCTTGAGGTAAAGGCACCGAAAGACGGATTTATCAAAGCCATCGCAACGAGCCATCTCGGACAGGCTTCGCAGCATACGGGAGCGGGAAGAGCGGTAAAGGAAGATCCTATCGACCATTCTGCCGGCATAGTAATGGCTGTAAAAAAGGGAAGTCATGTAAAGCAGGGCGATGTACTTGCCACTCTTTACGGGAACGATGAAAATAAACTGAAGAAAGCTGCAGAAGAGGCGCTTTTGAGCTTTGAGCTCTCGGAAGATCCGGTAGCACCTGAAGCTTTGATTAAGGCAAAAGTAGGAATGTAGCAGGAACATCATCATGAAGAACTATTTTTTTATAAATCCGGCAGCAGGTCAGGGCGAAGGAATCAAGCTGAAAGACGAGATACTTAAGGTTGCAGAGGCCGAAGGCTTTGATTGTGAGATAATATTTTCGGAGTCGGTTCACGATGCGGAAGTGAAATCAAAAAGTACGGCAGAGTCACTTAACGGTGCGGAAGCGAGGTTCTTTGCGTGCGGAGGAGACGGAACAGTAAATGAGGTGCTTAACGGGATGTACGGTCATCCCAATATAGCTCTCGGTGTAGTACCTGTCGGTACGGGAAACGATACGGTAAGAAATTTTCCTTATGCAGGAGATTTCAGAAGCATATCCGCGCAGCTTAACGGGGAAGAGCAGATAATAGATGTGATGAAGTACTCCGGTGAAATAGAGGGAAAAGAGGAAACGAGATACTGCATCAATATGTTCAACATAGGCTTTGATTGCAATGTGGTTGAGCTTATGTCGAGACTTAAGACGAAGCCTTTGATTTCGGGTTCAATGGCGTATCTGCTTGCCATATTCTTCATGATACTAAAGAAAAAGGGTACGAGCCTCAGGATCGAATCGGAGGGACAGCTCATCAAAGAAGGCGAAATGCTGCTCTGCACGATTTCAAACGGCTCTTACTGCGGAGGCGGCATCAAGTCATGTCCGCAGTCGCTGATGAATGACGGCATAATAGATCTCGGCATCGTAGATGATGTTACGAGAACTGAATTCCTGCGATTATTCCCTAAATACCAAAAGGGAACTCATCTTGATGCAAAGGGCATCGAGAAAATTCTGACGGTAAAAAGTATGAGAAATCTCAAGCTTTCACCGTACAAGCAGGATGACTTCATCATATGCGTAGACGGCGAGATTGTCACCGTAAAGTCTATAGACATTTCGGTAATCGACGATTCCCTGAGATTCATATTGCCGAGAAAATAGAAAATCGGAGTTTTGTAAATAATATTTTAATATATAAAGCTATAATTGAAAGAGCGCGTGCTTATTGACGATGTATCAATGCCGCGCTTTTGTCGTTCGATGGGAAATAATGTAAATTAATTGCCGGCGTGGTATAATCTTTGAGGCAAGAAGTCATCTGTAAGCCGATTAAAATATATGGGAAAACAAACGCTTGACTCAAAAGAATATGCTGGAGGTCATTTTGTGGCAGAGGAAAAGAAAGAAATAGTCATCATAGATGATAAAACTATAAAGGAAAAAATATACGTTATTCGTGAACAGAGAATGAAGCCTTTTATCTTTGTGGAGCATCATCGAAGGATGCAGGAAATAAAATATCAAGTATTACCAAGATAGAAGAATCATCAACGGAATTGTATCACATTATGTTCAGTGGATTACTAAATAATAAAGACTTAAAAATTTAGTGCTAAAATTTGCAGTCTATTTATAAATTAAAATACTGAACGTACAAGCTCGATAAAGCTTAAGAACAGCTTGATTCCATAGAATATGATTACACTTCCGCATATGATATTTATTATGCGCAGGAGCTTTTCGCTGATTTTTGTCTTGAACAGCGTTATGACTGTTGCAAGCGCGAGCCACCAGCAGGCGGAAGCGGCACATACCCCGATTATGAAAAATGTGCTGTAGCCGTCAGGTATGCTCGCCTTAAATGCACCGAGCATCATCGAACCGTCTATCAAAGCCTGTGGGTTGAACCATGTAACTATACATGCCGTGGCGAGTACTTTTCTGATAGGTATATCGACCTTGGTGCTTTGGTCTAAGCTGCCTTTAGATTTGACTATCGAAAAACCTATCCAGAGGACTATGACGGAGCCGATTCCGAGTACGATCAGTTCAAGCCATTTGGAAGCTGACATTATCGCACCGATTCCGAAGAAGCAGGCAATCGCAAGCGTTATATCAAAAAACATTATTATCAAGGCCGTCAGATATGAACGACTTTTTGATTGTGTAAGAGCCGTATTTATCATAAAAAGGTTTTGGACACCTATTGGCATGACATAAGCAAAACCGAGTAAAAGACCGTCTATAAGATATTTCATAATTATCCCCCGAATATTTCTTAATTACATATAGTACCATTCTAAAGGAAATTACATTTTTTGCAAGCGTAAAGAGCAAGATCATCGGAAGGAGAACATCGTATTTACAAAGAGAAATAAATACTGTTGACAAGTTAGTAATAACTAACTATAATATTTCTGTTAGTTATGTGAAACCGCATGCGGCTGTTCTAATTATCGTATGCATTATATATAGATCAAAGAAGGAGAAGCGATGAAAATAAATCCTTTGATAATACTTTTGTTTAATCTGCTCATTCCGGTAGCTTTGATGTTTCCGGGAAGTGAGCTCAAGCATTTCTTTTTCCTTGCCTTTGCATTTGCTGCTCTTATAATGACGGGAAACCTTATGCGCGGGATAAAATTTGCGGCTGCATATGCGTTGGTTTCAGGCTTATGGTATATGTGTGCACTTTATCCGACAAATCCGATGCCGTTTTTTAATATGTTTTTCCTTATATGGATGCAGTTCATGCCGTGTATGATGATGGCGAGCATATTGATACTCGACTACAGCTCAAGTGAGATAATTTCGGCACTCGAACCTTTTCACATACCTAAATCCTTCGTAATTGCGCTTGCGATAGTAGTAAGATATGTGCCGACATTCAAAAAAGAATTCGCATATATGAAGGAATCCATGCGCTTAAGAGGAATTCCTTTTTCGTTAAGGAATCCTATCAGAAGCTTCGAATATTTTCTGGTACCTCAGCTATTTCGCTGTTCAATACTGGCCGATGAAATAACTGCTGCAGGACTTACGAGAGGAATTACAAACCCCGTTGCAAGGACTTCGTATTTTGATGTAAGGATGAGGGTAAATGATTATATCTTAAGCACGATACTTATAGCAGGAACGGGAGTGTTCATGATATGGCGATAATGGAAGTAAAAGACTATTCATTCAGGTATGCAGGTGAAACGGAGCAGGCAATCAAAAATATCAGCTTTGCATTGAAAAAAGGCGAGGTAGTGCTTGTTGCCGGAGACAGCGGAAGCGGAAAGACTACGTTTTTGAAGTCTCTTAACGGACTTATACCGGCTATAACCGAAGGAGAATTCGAAGGTTCAAGAATAATTGCCGGCAAGGATTATGAAAATACGGAGATCTACGATATAAGCAGAACTATAGGTTCTGTATTTCAGAATCCACGAAGCCAGTTTTTCACGATGAACAGTACGAGCGAAATGGCATTTGCCATGGAAAATTACGGTTTTGATCGAAGCAAAATGAAGGAACGCATTTATGAGATTAATAATCAGATACCGATAGAGAAGATAATGGATCGCGATATATATTCATTGTCGAGCGGAGAGCGGCAGCTGCTGGCACTTTCGGCGTCAATGACACTTGATCCCGACATTCTGATATTTGACGAGCCTTCGGCAAATCTTGATTATGGCAATGCAATGCGCCTTAGGAGGATAATCAAAAAGCTCCAAAAAGAGGGGAAAATAATACTGGTTGCGGATCACAGATTTTTCTACATGAAAGGCATAACGGACAGGGTATTTCTTATCAGAAACAATACTCTTGAGATATTCGAAAGCGAAAAGTCGTTCAGAAATTCTGACTACGACACCAGAAGCTTTGATCTATTTGAACAAGGGGCTTCGTTTGGATATGTGCATGAGTGCGGAAAGGAAGCTGCAAGACTTGAGTCGGTAAGTATAACACCGATATTGAGCGATGTATCTCTTACACTTTATGAAAACGAAACGGCTGCATTGATTGGGATAAACGGAGCAGGCAAGACAACTATAGCAAAGCTCCTGACAAAATCGCTGAAGCCCGAGAGCGGAAAGGTAGAGATTGACCATACACCGTTTTATGTGATGCAGGATGCGGATTATCAGCTTTTCGGCACGAGCGTTGAAAACGAACTCGAACTCGGAAATACAAATATTGAGGAGGAACAAAAGCGTGCTGCATTAGAGAAACTTGGAATATTGAAGTACAGAGATACACATCCGTTCGATCTGAGCGGTGGGGAAAAGCAAAGGCTTCAGATTGCCGTTGCAACGCTCTCAAGATCAAAAACGGTTATATTCGATGAGCCGACGAGCGGTCTTGACGTAAAGTCAATGGAGCTCGTGGTAAACGAGATAAACAGGCTCAGAACATCAAAATCAGTGCTCGTCATTTCACACGATTACGAATTTATACGAAAAGTATCCGACAGAATAATTTTCGTT
The DNA here is from genome assembly GCA_023394035.1 of Bacillota bacterium. Lineage (GTDB taxonomy): Bacteria > Bacillota > Clostridia > Peptostreptococcales > Anaerovoracaceae > Eubacterium_B. The sequence goes on along the minus strand of JAEXBK010000014.1, from coordinate 869 downwards.
AAAGACGGAAGGATTGCGAAAGACTTTAAGTTAAACAAAGATACGTTAGAGGAGCTGAACGATATTTTCAGAAGTATGGAGGAGGAAAATGAAGAATAGAATAAAGATGAAGGATATAATCCTAATAGCACTGCTGACTGCCGTATATTTCATAGTGTATATGGCATGCATGATTCCTATATCACTGCTTGGTCCTTTCGGTCATGCTATAAGCCCAGGTGTATGCGCCTTATTTTCAGGATCGATTTTGATATTCATGAACAGAAAGATCGGGAAAATGTGGGAATATACGATTTTTACCACGTTGCTTATGGGTGCCTTTGCATTGATTGGAGGCGGATATCTGCCATGGGTAGCTACATCGGTTACGTCAGCTATAATAGCGGATATCATCGTGTCAAGAAATAACAAGGCGAGCATTCCGCTTATGGCTATTTCTTCCGGGATTATACATGTAGGACAGGCGTTCGGTGCAATTATTCCGGCAACCTTCTTTCTTGAGGCATATCGCGAACATTGGATAAAAAGAGGAATGGATCCGGTAGAGATGGATGCAAATATAAAATATACTACAGGTCTGATGGGGTTATTAGCAGGGGTAGTCGTTTTTGTTCTTGCCGCTACCGGAATATATTTCGGGCACCTTATTCTGCGGAAACACCTCGAAAAGATGAAACTTAAAAAGGAGGCTTCCATATGATATATAAAAAATTAAGAAATTATGCACCGGAAAGAATGTGGTGCGCATATTTGGGAATATTATTTTCCGTTGCGGCGGCGGCGCTGAACGTATTCAGCTACTATAACATCTATCATTTTCTCGAAAAGGTGATAGTCAAAAGCGATATGGGCGGGGCTATTCCTATAGC
>JAEXBK010000013.1 GCA_023394035.1 Bacillota bacterium | reverse complement strand
GTTGTGCTTTGTGATCTTGTACGTTTCCTTTTCTATGTGGTCGATGCCTTCCTGTACGATTTCAGACTCATCTGCAAACAGATAATCGGAGTCTTCCGTTACTTCTTCAAAAGGCGTAGTTATCAATTTCTCTTCGTATTCCACATCAACGCGTGTTATAGTGACGATGTCACCTGAACGCAGCACAGTCGTCGGAAGGATGCTGATAATATCGTCCTCATCGACTGTAATTCCGGCGAGTTCGAGCAACTTGTCAACCGTTACGGGTACAGTGGTTACAATTGATTCCTTGCCGTCAGCGGTGATTTTTATGTCTATTGCCTTGTCAATCGTGATCGACATGTCATCGTTGATCTCCGAGTCCTCAGGAACGCTTATCTGATCTTTGCCTTTGACGAAGTCGATATTTGCTTCGGTGAGAAATTCGGCGACCGTGTCGGCCTTCGTGTTATATGAGGTTACTGCGGTATCGCGTGAGTCGTTGATATTGACAACGATAGTATGAGTCTGAATCGCATCTACGACCTTTGTTACGCTTATGCCGAGCAATACGACAAAGATAACCGAAAAGGCTGCGATCAGCATTTTTTTGTTTATTTTAATCTTGTTTATGTTCATATGTACCTTCAATCTCTGATAGTTAAGACTGCAATTCTTAATTTTTCTTAAGAATTAACTGGGCAAATAGTACCATATCAAAAACAAAAAGTCAAATTCCCATAGGAAATCGCAAGCAGCACATCTCAAGCGGTCGCACATTCGCATTAAATCGTGCATAAAAAACGGCAAAATATCTACGCAGCTTTACGCAGCTATACTCAGGTGAAGCGAAAATATCTACGCAAGTGCAGTATATTATCCCGGTAAACACGTGTGCTATTGTACGAAAGCGCTTTTTTTGTTAAAATATACTCTGAAATAATACTTTGAAGAGGTGTATATGAATCATTCGGATTACGAAAAATATATAAGAAATTTCAGCATTATAGCGCATATAGATCACGGCAAGTCGACGCTTGCCGACAGAATCATCGAGAATACCGGGCTTGTATCGAGAAGGGATATGAAGGAACAGTTTCTCGACAACATGGATTTAGAGCGTGAGCGCGGAATAACTATCAAGCTACAGACGACGAGGCTCGTATTTAAGAGCGAGGACGGTAACGAGTATATCTTCAACCTTATAGATACTCCGGGACACGTCGATTTCAACTATGAAGTATCGAGAAGCCTTGCTGCCTGCGAGGGTGCGGTTCTTGTAGTAGACTCGACACAAGGCGTGGAAGCTCAGACGATGGCAAACGTATATCTTGCACTCGAAGAGGATCTTGAGATTCTGCCTGTTCTAAACAAGATAGATCTTGCAAGCTCAAGACCGGACGAAACGCGCGATGAAATAGAAGAAATGATAGGGATAGACGCTTCGGAGGCACCGCTCGTTTCGGCAAAAGAGGGAACGGGTATAACGGATCTTCTCGAGGCTGTAGTTAAGACCATACCTGCGCCGACAGGCGATCCGGATGCGAAGCTTAAGGCGCTTATATTCGACTCCATATACGACAACTACAAGGGCGTAGTTATATTTGCAAGAATATTCGAAGGGACGATCAAGGAAGGCGACATTATCCGCCTTATGAATACGAAGAAGAAATACGAGGTTACTGAGGTCGGTGTCATGGCTCCGGGTCACGTTCCTACCAAATGTCTGCGTGCCGGTGAGGTAGGCTATATCTGTGCAAGCATAAAACAGGTTAAGGACGCAAGAGTGGGCGATACTATAACGCTTGACTCTGATCCTGCAGAATCGCCGCTTCCGGGCTACAAGAAAGTGCAGTCGATGGTCTACTGTGGAATTTATCCTGCGGAAGGCGAAAAATACGAGGGAGTCAAGGACGCACTCGAAAAGCTTCAGGTAAACGACGCCGCCTTTGTTTTTGAACCGGAAACATCTACGGCGCTCGGCTTCGGCTTCAGATGCGGCTTCCTCGGACTTCTTCATATGGAGATAATAGTAGAAAGGCTCGAGAGAGAGTTTGATCTTTCCGTAATAACGACATCACCGAGCGTAGTTTACAGGGTCGTTATGGTTGACGGCAGCGTTCAGATGATACAAAATCCTACGAATTTACCTTCGCCTACGGAGATAGATCACATAGAAGAGCCGATAGTAAAGGCCGATATAATGATTCCGAAGGAATATGTAGGCTCAATAATGGAGCTCTGCCAAAAAAGACGCGGTGTTATGCAGCATATGGAATATATAACCGAAGACAGAGTGCAGCTTCACTATGAGCTGCCGCTTAACGAAGTCATCTACGATTTCTTTGATGCGCTCAAATCAAAGACGAGAGGCTACGGCTCTTTGGATTACGAATTTATAAGGTACCAGAAATCGTCGCTTGCAAAGCTTGATGTTCTTCTGAACAAAGATCTCGTCGACGCATTTTCGATGATAGTTCACGAGTCGGCAGCATATGACAGAGGTCGCTTCGTCTGCAAGAAGCTAAAGGAAGTAATTCCTATGCACCAGTTTGAGGTGCCTATTCAGGCTGCAATCGGGCAGAAGGTTATTGCGCGCGAAACCGTCAGAGCTTACCGCAAGGACGTAATAGCAAAATGCTACGGCGGCGATATATCGCGTAAGAAAAAGCTTTTGGAAAAGCAAAAGGAAGGAAAGAAGCGCATGAGGCAGTTCGGAACGGTAGAGGTTCCGCAGGAAGCCTTCACGGCGGTTCTCAAATACGATGACGACAAATAAGCCTGCGGTCGGCATATATGTTCACATACCATACTGCCTGAGCAAGTGCGTATACTGCGGCTTTTATTCGCAAGGCGGTAGAATCTCGCAGGAAGAAGAAAAAAAATATACGGACAGCCTTCTCACAGACATATCAAAAGCATCGTCGCAGTACGGACACCGCCTTGTTGATACGATATTTATCGGCGGCGGTACGCCCACGGTGTTTTCGGGCGATTCGATAAGGAGGATAATAGAACGCATAAAGGCGGAATTTGATGTTACAGGCGATGCAGAAATATCGTGCGAATCAAATCCCGGAACACTTTCAGGTGATAAGCTCGGAGCGATTTTTGATGCGGGAATAAACCGCTTGTCTATCGGCTGCCAGTCTTTTGACGATGATGTGCTGAGACGGCTCGGCAGAGTGCACACGGCGGAAGAATTTATCAGAAATTATGAGGCGGCTAGGCAATGCGGATTCCGCAATATAAATATAGATCTTATGTTTTCCGTACCGCTTCAAACGGAAGAAATATGGCGCGGCACGCTTGAACAGGCGATAAGACTTGAGCCTGAGCATATTTCCATGTACAGTCTGCAGCTCGAAGAAGGTACGAGGCTTTACCGGGATTTCAAGGAAGGTCGCTTTGCCGAAAACGACGACGAATGTGACAGAAGAATGTATCATGGCGCGCTGAGACTGCTTAAAGACGCAGGTTATGTGCACTATGAGATCTCGAATCTTGCCAAGCCCGGATTTGAGTGCAGGCATAACGAAAAATACTGGACTCTAAGCGAATATATAGGAATCGGGAAAAGTGCGTCGTCATACATAGACGGCAAGAGGATTACAAATCCGCCGTTTGAAGAGTATCACGAAAACACTTTTTTTGATGATGCTTCTGAGTATGTGTTTACAGGGCTAAGACGGGCGGATGGCATATGCTTTGATGATTTTGAAGCAAAGTTCGGTAAGAAGTTTTGGGACGTCTTCGGTGACAGGAGAGCGGAAATTAAGCCCTTTGCAGGAAACGGCGACCTTGTTTTGGACGATAAGGGAATAAGGCTCACGGAAAAGGGAATCGATATATCAAACGGAATAATGGCTATTTTTGTTTAAACGCGAGGAGGATGCGATGAAAAAGTATATCATGGCGCTCGATCAGGGTACTACGAGCTCAAGGTGCATCATTTACGATCATGAGGGAACGCAGATAGCGCAGGCACAGAAGGAATTCAAGCAGTATTATCCTGAACAGGGCTGGGTGGAGCATGATGCCGAAGAAATCTGGTCTACGCAGATGACGGTTGCATATGAGGCGATGCTTAAGGCAGGTGCAACATATCAGAATATAGATGCGATAGGTATAACAAATCAGCGCGAGACGACGATCGTGTGGGACAAAAAGACGGGTAAGCCTGTATATAACGCGATAGTTTGGCAGTGCCGCAGAACGGCGGATTTCTGCGACGGTTTGATAGCCCGAGATCTTGAGGACAAGATAAAGGAAAAGACGGGACTTTTGATAGATCCGTATTTCAGCGGAACAAAGCTCAGATGGATTCTCGAAAATGTAAGCGGCGCGCGCGAAAAAGCCGAAAACGGTGAGCTGCTTTTCGGCACGGTAGATACGTGGCTTATATGGAAGATGACGGGCGGACGCGTTCATATAACGGATTATTCCAATGCTTCAAGAACTATGATGTTCAACATTCACACACTAAAATGGGATGATGAGATACTTGAAATGCTTGATATTCCGCAGTCGATGCTGCCTGAGGTCAGACCTTCAAGCGAGGTTTACGGCGAAACGGAGCCGGGACTGTTTGCAGGACCGATCAAAATAGCCGGCGCTGCAGGAGACCAGCAGGCTGCACTTTTCGGGCAGACATGCTTTGAGGCGGGAACTGCGAAGTCCACTTACGGCACAGGCTGTTTCCTGCTTCTCAACACGGGTGACACCCCGGTTGAATCGCAAAACGGTCTTCTTACGACGATTGCATGGGGTCTTGACGGCAAGGTTACATACGCGCTTGAAGGCTCGGTTTTCGTGTGCGGAGCAGTTATACAGTGGCTCAGAGATGAGCTCGGACTTCTATCAAAGGCATCGGAATCGGAAGCTATGGCGCTTTCGGTAGATGACAGCAACGGAGTTTATATTGTTCCTGCTTTTGTAGGGCTTGGCGCGCCGTACTGGGATGCCAAGGCGCGCGGAACGATGTTCGGACTTACGCGCGGAGCAAACAAAAATCACATCGTGAGAGCGGCGCTTGAATCGATGGCATATCAGTGTTACGATCTTTTGCAGTCGATGGCCCACGATTTAGGATCCGATGCAAAATCGCTGAAGGTAGACGGCGGAGCGTGTGCGAACTCGTTTTTGATGCAGTTCCAGGCTGACATTCTCGGAGCCGAAGTTGTAAGACCTACTTGCATAGAAACAACTTCTCTCGGGGCGGCATATCTTGCCGGGCTTGCAACGGGATATTGGAAAGACAAGGATGACATTATAGACAACTGGCAGGTAGATCAGGTGTTTGAACCTAAGATGGAGTATATAAAGAAAAAAAGACTGCTTGAGGGCTGGCAGGAAGCCGTAAGAAGAACAGTCGGCTGGGATGAGCAGTAAGGAGACTCGCAGATGAAATTTACCTTTGACCTTACGGAGCAGGATTATCTTGATTTTAATATGTTCACCGTGAGAAACTATAAGTTCTACAAAAAACAAAGCCTGCTGCTTCGCATTATCTTTGCAATAGTGCCTTTTGCAACAGGATTTGTAATGTGGCTCCTAAAAGGCGCAGGAACCGTTGGAGTTGATTTTAATATCGGAACTTTGGTTGCGATGATAATTTTATCTTTATTATTCTGGTTCATGGCTCCGAAATTGTTTGATCGGATGACGCTTAGAAACGCCAAGAAAATTTTGTTCAGGGAAGGAAACAGTAACATTCTGGGTGAAAGGAGCGTTTCCTTTGATGCGGAAAACATCCGCACTGTAACTGAATATGAGGAAAGCTCGATGCAGTACGGAGCAATAACGGAAATAAAACAATCGGATAATGCAATCTACATATATATTTCCCCTGCTATGGCTATCATCCTTCCTTTCCGTGCATTTTCAGACGAAGCCGAAAAACAGGCACTTCTTGATTTTGTCAGCGCAAGGATGCAGTAAAATGATGCACTAACAAGGTGGGAAGGCTAAAATAGTAAAAAATGTAAGATTTCGATATAATAAATATATGCCCGGGGTACTGAAATTTCCGGGACACAGGATCGTGCTTGTTACATCTGTAAAGGAATCAAAGGAAAAAAGAAGCTCATGGCTTTCGCTCGATAAGGCAATGGGCGAACTGTCGGCTTACAGAAAGTCGAAAAGATAGGACGCGAGCCGATACTGATAGATAAGTGAGGTAAAG
>JAEXBK010000001.1 GCA_023394035.1 Bacillota bacterium | reverse complement strand
TGTTTACCCTGACCAAAATGCTCCAAGAGAAAGCGGCCGAATCTCATGTAGAAGATTATAGGGCAAGAAGAAAGGACCACTACGCTGCAACGCTTGGTGAGTATTCAACCACAATCAACTTTAAGCGCGAAGACGAAGAATACGATAAGATTAAGAACTTTTATACTGAAAAGAAAGATGCCGAGTTGCTTACTATTAAAGATTGGCCTGCATACATCGGTTTCGGTGTGGCGGCTGCTGCCCTTATCGGTTGCTTCTTTGTGGGATTTGCTCTTCTTGTCTTAACTCTCGGTGGTGCCGGTTACGGCGCATTCAAACTCCTGAGCAACAAGTCTCATGTTAAACAGTGTGAACAGAAATGCGAAGAGAGCATCAAAGCGACAAGTGAAACCATGTCAAAGTTGTTTGCAGAATTCAAACTGTACAATAAAGAACTGGATGAATACGACGCTTATTATGAGCAAATCAAAGATGCATTCGCGAAGATTTAAGCGCTAGGCGGTTTGTACCGCCTGCCTTCTGTATGGGAATATGCTTTGACTTATATTCTCATATACGATAACATAAATAAAACAGGGCAGGATTCTCATGGAGGATAAGAAACATTAGAAAATCAATCAAAGCCGTCATGCTTCCTCCCGAAACTACTCGCAGGCTAAATTGGAGGCAGCAAAATGAAGCCCAAAATTACAATCCGTGAAGCAACTACGGAAAAAGATGTTGCAACTTTTTGGGAGCAGCTTCATATCTACCATGAGCGTGATATTTTTAGTAAACCGAATGATGAGGATCTTGCTTATTTCCTTGGGGATGAATATCACGACAGTATAACGAAAATGAACAGCAGACCTAAGGATAGGTGTTTTTTTCTCTTCTTTCATCAGAACGGAAATGATATCGGCTTTGCAATGCCGGTGATTTACACATCCGAAGACGGTAAATGCTTCGTTATGGAATACTGCATATATCCGGAATATCGTGGAAACGGTACGGGAAGAGCTTGTGCCAAGCTGCTTTTGAATTGGGCAAAGGAAAACGGGGCACTTTATGCGGAGCTTAACTACGGAAGTAATGATAGGCGTTTCAGCTTTTGGGAAAGCGTCGGTTTTGTTGAGAACGGGGTGGACGAATGGGGCGAGCCGTTGATGATTTTGCCTCCCGCCGATGAGATTCCTTTCACGGTCGAGCTTCTCAAAGATCCAACCGATTGGCAGCTCTTGAAATTGGAAAATGGGTTCAAAAAAGAAATAGGAGAAGAGGCGCTAACGGAAGAAAAACAGAAGCAGCTTCAGCGAGCCATAACAGAAGAAAAGATAACTTTCTTTGTGACCAAGCGCGGCTACCGTAGTGTCGGTATGTGCAGCGTTGCAAAATACTATTCTACTTTTTCCTGCTCATATGTAGGAGTATATGAGGATTTCTACATTGAACCTGCCTTCCGAAACAAAGGCATCGCCCGAAAATTAGCAAAAGCGGCGCAAACATGGTGCTTAGAAAACGGCATAACGAGCTTAACGGTATGCTGCGCCCCATGTGATGAACGCATGTATAAGGCACTTGGATTTGATATAGGCTTGGGTACAACTTTTGCTCATATTGAATAAGCCACGAAAGGAGAATAACAATGAAGAAAATTATAGTCAGAATCGAGCTATTCATTATTTTGATCCTTGCGATTGCCGTGCTTGTGTTTGGACTCAGCAAAGGCGTCTGGGACGGCAGCAAATTTTATGGCGTAACTTCAGGTGACAACAAAAGAGTTTATGCCGATCAGGATAAAACGTCAGTAGAAATAGTAAGCGAAGGCGACAAAAACAATATTAATATAAGTTCGTCAGACGGTAAGACCGCGTCGCTTGCCTTCGAAATTACAGAAAACGGATCATACAAGAATATAAAGATATTATCGGAAGAGAATTCCGAAGTTCTAAGTGCTTCATATAATGCCAAAGCGGACGAGCTTGTCGGTAAGGTAAACGGTGAAAGCAAAGTCAGCAACTTTATCCGTGAAACGAACAATTTCAACCCGGGCATCTCGGACAAAACAATCTCAAAGATGCTGCTCGGAAGCGATAAGGTCAGAATAGCCGGTAAATCAAAGGAGCTGTTGCTTGGAGTGTTCTTTATAGCTCTGGGCTTTGCCTTTAACTTCTTGACAAAATTCATCATTAAGCTCGATAAGTTTTTCATCGGTATTTTCTATGAAAACTCCGAAAAGTTAAAGGCAAGCGAGCTGGCACAGAATTGCCTCATTGTATCCGGAATAGTGTTCTTTGTTATAGGGCTGCTTTTCTTCAAAAGCATTCTGCTTGCATAACCAAATCACACTTCAACAATCAGTATCTCTTCCATATCATAAGCGGTTCGTGCGGCAACTTCGCCGTTTCTGAAATGGCAAGAGCCGCCGTGGCACGGAGCATCAAAATTAACAGGGTTTATCATAAGCGTGTTTGTTGCTGACAAATGCGCTTGTTTTGCATATTTTGTCGATGTCGTAATCCCAGCAAAGTGCATCAAAGCCTTGCAGAAACGCCTCTCCGAAGCATAACAAATCGACCCTGCCGGTTGTCTCAGACAAGACCTTCTCGATCTCCCCTATATTGAAGGCGATGTCTTTGTTCTTAAATGCATATGAAACTAAACCGATTCTCATCAGATTTCCGGCTTGCAGCTTTCTATCTCGGCGTCGAGATCTGCGATGAGATAAACTATGGATTCTCTGAACTCCTTAAGCTTGTTCAATGATTCCTTGATTTCGCCCTGCACTCTGATGTCGGTAAAGATATTGTCGAACCATATATCAAAGGCATTATCTCCGAGCGTATCGCTGACTTCTTCAGGCAAATGCATATTGACATCTGCAAGCTCCTTGTTCAGAGCGTTAAGCGAAGCCGACATTTCCTGGATATCTACATTGGCGCCTTTGATCTTTTCCCTTTTTATGAGGCTCGCAATGAAACCGCCGCCCAAAATATCAAAGATTCCCCATGAAGAGGCGCTGTTCAAAGAAGATATTGCGTTATCTATCCTTGCGATGACTTCCTGCGCTGCAGCTTTTGCTTCGTTAAGTTCTTTCAGTCTGTCCATTTTAACCTCCTGCGGTGATGAATAACGATTTCTTGGTTCAATATTATACATAAAATCAAAGACAAATTCTACTTGCCACTGCCCGCTCTCCAAGCGTTTTCAGCTATTTGCTTATGTGTTATTTTGAAATTACCGTTTATGGATCACAGAAAGAATGCTATACTTAATAAAACTACAGGAGGCAGATGGCGGAGGAGGAAGGACATATGGGATTATTTATATTAGGTTGCGTTTTGTGCCTGATAGGCGCTGTAATGCTGGAAACCATGCTTTTTGGCATCGAAGCGGATTTAATTCACATAGTCATCGGTATTCCGATGGGATTGCTTTTTATAGTGCCGGGAATATTGTTCATTAAAACGGGTTTTGACAGCATCAAAAGAGGCGATGCGACAGGACGTTTTTTTAGCAAGCTTAAAAGAAATTTCAAGAATGACAGTGCGCTATCTCCAAAGAAGGTTTTGGAAGAACCGGATAGCTTGGGAAGCAGCAAATGGGGCGAGCTTCTGAAAAACTTCAGAGAGCATTTTTCGGAGTTTTATTCCACTGCAAGCACTAAAGAAAACGAAAGCATCCAGTGGGATACGACGCAGATTTACAGGAGTGTATTGGGCTTTAGAAAAAATCGGTTGAAGAAATTAGGGGTTTCCTTTGATTTGCTTTCAAGAAGAATGCCGGATACGGGCACGAACGATGCCGAAATCAGAAATTTCAGCGACGGCAAATACAATATTACCGAAATTGAAGAGGGAATTGCGACAAAGGTGGAATACAAGCGTGAAGGCAAAAGCTTGTTTTCGAAGATACATAACAGTATTGCCTATTACACAATTGTTCGGTCACGTCAGATAGGCGAAACGGGTGTGATTTGTCCTAACTGCGGTGCCGAAATGACGAGAGAAGCCCTGTTGGACGGATGCGACTTTTGCGGAACCAAGTTTTTGGTTGAAGATTTAGGAAACAAGGTTGCGGAATTCGCATTTAGACCTGACTATGACTTGGAGTTCGCCAGATACAGCAGAATCAAAAATCGCATAATGGGGTTTATCGCTTTGGCGGCCGTCATAGGAGTTGTGCTGTATTTTACGGGATATGCAGTCATCAACGTGCCTGTATGGATGGCAGATGAGGGAGCAGGAGTGATGAGTGCTGTTGCCGCAGCGTTGTTTGCCATAATAATATCATCAGTAGTATTTATTTTGGCGATTTTGATTTTGTCTTGGTGGATCATTGTTCCACTCGTTATTTCAGTTCTTGGGATGGGCGTTGTTTCCCGAAAAATCTTAAAGAAATTGAAATCCGCACCGAAATACGACAAAAAATTTACGGGTATTATCAGGAAACATGACCCTCACTTTTCCGTAGCAACTTTTTATTCGGGGTTGCAGAACAAAATCGCTTCAATTGCCTATGCCGAAAATGAAAAACAAATACAAGCATTTGCTTATGGCGACCTCAAATCAATGCTGGGCAAGTATGAAAATGTGGTTGATGTGGATGTCGAATACATGGGAATCGTCGGCTATAATGTGGATGAAAAATTTCAGCGTGCACAGGTCGAAGCGAATCTTAAGTTTACGGAAATTCAAGACGATAAATGTATAACACGAAATGAACAATGGGGCATCAATTTACTGAAATCCGCAAAATGCGTGACCCAAATTCCATGTGCACCATCTCTTATGCGATGCCGCTCATGTGGTCAATCCATAGACTTTATGAACGGTAAGCGGTGCAGGTTTTGCGACAATGAGATCGCGCTGCAAGAATACGACTGGGTTGTCGAAAACATAAAGGTTGGATAAAATGAAAATGGACAATATCATCTTATTTCCCGATTTTGAAAAACTGAAAAACGAAGTTGAACAAATGCAGAATGAACTCTCGACGCTTTTGTTTGAACGCGATGAGCTTATTTTTGTCATCTGCAAAAACATCGAAACGGAATATATGATGAGATTCGGGAGCTTGGAATACAAGGCTTACGAGGCTCAATGCGCTGCACTGCGTCTGAAACGCAAAATCGAATTGATTCAGGCGAGAAAGAACAGGCAGGAGAAAATTATTCTTTCGGATATAGAAAATACGCTCGACTGTGAGTTCAAGGAGTATCAGGATCGCCTGAACGAGCAGATAGAGAAGATGAATGAGGCGATAAGGAGAAGCAAAGCCGAGGAACTGACGGAAGAAGATTCCAAGCAGCTGAAAAAGTTATATCATAACATCGTCAAGGGCTACATTCCGATATCAATCCGGATGGCTCGGAAGCACAGATAGAGCTGCTCGAAACTGCAGTTGAGGTATACAAAAATGGTGATCTGAACACGTTGAACATTATAGATGCGATGCTTGGAAATGATAATCTGCCGAACGAACACAAGGATGCAATTACGCAGCTTGCCGAAGAAAAGAAGCGACTGCAGGATTTGATTGAGTCAATAACCGAAAGCATCGAATCAATCAAATCACATTATCCGTATATAATGCGTGATTTGCTGGCCGATGAAGAAAAATCGGAGCAGAAAAAACAGGAGCTCGAAGAGCTGATTGAAGAGTATAACAACCTTATAGCCATATACAAAGAAAAAATCGAAGAAATGTTGAGGTGCTGACATGAGCAATTTGATAAAACCGGAGAGCAACGGGCTTGTTGAGCTACTTCACAGCCAAAATGAAGGTCTCGTAATGCCGAAACCGTTTGAGCGTGACATCTTTCTTTTCGAGACATATGTTGCGGGAACGAGCCATGTAAAGGACATCAAAGAGCTCGAACCGACACTTGACATCGATGACAGACTTGAATTTTTCAGAGAACCCGATAACGCTTATGACCCCGAGGCCATCGCAATAAAGACGGTTGGCGGCAACAAAATCGGCTATATTCCGAGGTGTGATAATGTTGTATTTGCACGCCTTATGGATGCAGGAAAATCCCTTTTCGGGACGGTTACATCAAAGGAAATGCGGGGCGAATGGCTCAAGCTTTCCATCAAAGTTTTTTTACACGAATAGACGAAGCGGCTGCAGTGGTCGCTTTTTTCGTGCCCTGATGACCAAAATGTGAAATTTTTCACCATATAGTCTAAACAAAGAACACAAAAAATCTACCCGTTATGAACTTTTTCCTATCAAAGAAATTCGTTGTATATGAGACTTGAGAGCATTTTGATGATAATATACGAAAGAAAAGCATCTCAATTGAGCAAAAAATATATGGCGAATTAAGGAGGTACGAGAATGCTGAATGAATGGAACGAAAATGGTGCGATTGTGCAGGGGGAGAACTATGTTCACATGCTGAACGAGCATGGGTGGAACTGGAAAAAACTGATTCTTGCAATTTTTGCTTATGCGGCATCATTTGTTATAGTTGTCGCTGTTTCGATGATCGGCATCGGGCTGATTCTCACCGTGTGCGGATATGGAAGCGCATATTGGAAAGTGCTTGTAAGCGGTGACTTTGAGAGTCTGAAATACGGCGAAAAAATTTATGATGTTATTCTGTTTGCGCTGTTCCCTGCAGGAATTTTGGCGAATCGAATTGTCTTCAAGAGCAAGAAGGCAGAGCTCATATCATTTACAGGTAAAGCAAGATGGAAATGGATAGCGCCGTGCTCACTTATACTGGTTCCCGTAATGGTAGTCGGTATGGTGATTCAGGAGATGATAAATAAGCCTTTTGAGATCGAACTCACATCAAAAGCGGCAATAACGATAGCGCTGACCTTTTTTTTCACGCCGCTTCAGTGCATGGGAGAAGAAATGTTCTTCCGCGGATGGCTTCTGCAGGTATTCGGACCGATCTTCAAGAACAAGAAAATAAGCTGGTTGATATTCGGAATCGGTGCATCCATATTCTTTTCGGTTATGCATGAGCCTGTAAATGTTTTTGTCACGATGTCGCTTGCACTGTTTGGAATTCTGGCATGCGCTCTGATATATATTACGGGCGGTCTTGAAGCCGGTATTATCATGCATACCGTAAACAACAGCGTACTGTTCATAATAAGCAACCTGGCAAAGGGCGGCAGAGACTTTACGGCTGCAGGTGCCGTGGGCGATGCTGCAACAAAAGACGCTATTATGACTATGATAGGAAATGTCATCTACTTCCTCGTTGTAGTATGGCTCTGGAAACGCTATCAGAAAAAGCAAAATGAGGAGATATAAGATAGCGTAAACTAACAATACTTTCATATACAATTCTTGACAATTCCGGCATCAATATGTATAGTATTAATGTACAATTCAACAAATACATTAACGCGTATGTTCTTTGATTTTCAATCAAAGCTAAGAGGGAAACAGGTTAGAGGCCTGTACGGTCCCGCCACTGTATATGATATGCTTTTGCCAATAGCCACTGGATGATTTCGTGTCGGAATAAGCGACATGATCCGGGAAGGCGGCACAGAGATAGAGTCATGAGTCAGGAGACCTGCATACGATGTCCCAATAGAGACGGTGAATCTCAATGTTGGAGTTTTTTCGAGCAAATACGGGCTGCGGATTTTTTCCGCAGCTTTTGATTTTTTGAAAATCCTTTTGATATTCTCCGCGTTCAGCAATATTAAGAGGTTATATGAAAAAGAAAATTGAAGAAGTAAGAAAACAGGTCAAGTCGGTAATATCGGGAAAAGATGATGTGATCGAAAGCGTGCTCACCGCTATTTTTGCAGGTGGGCATATTTTGCTTGAAGACATGCCGGGAGTCGGAAAGACGACGCTTGCACTTGCTGTCAGCAGGGCGCTCGGTCTCGATTTCGGAAGAGTTCAGTTTACACCTGATGTAGTGCCGTCCGATATTACGGGCTTTACATTATACGATAAAGAGAAGAAAGCCTTCGTTTATAGAGAAGGTGCGGCAATGTGCAATTTTTTCCTTGCTGATGAGATCAATAGAACCTCCAGCAAAACACAGTCAGCTCTTCTTGAGGTGATGCAGGAAAACAAGATGACTGTAGACGGAAGGGTATATGAGGTTCCGAGTCCTTTTATAGTGCTTGCCACACAGAACCCGGCAGGTACGGCAGGAACGCAGATGCTTCCGGAGGCGCAGCTTGACAGATTCATGATAAAGCTTTCAATGGGTTACCCTGATTTTGATGCGCAGGTAGAAATCCTGAGAAACAGAAGTAAATGCGATCCTCTTTCAGAGGTTAGGGCGGTAATGAGCCCCGAAGAAGTACTTGAAGCTCGAGAATGCGTCAAAGACGTCTTTGTTGACGAAAAAATATACAGATACATAACTTCGCTGGCGGAGGCTACACGCGATCATGAACTTATAAAAGTGGGAATGAGTCCGAGAGGGGCGATTGCTTTGTGCGCAATGGCAAAGGCTTCGGCGTTTATGGCTGAACGTGATTTTGTCACGCCGGAGGATGTCAAGGCTGTACTGTGCGAGGCTTCAAGACATAGACTCATTATGAAATCAAAGGCAAGCCTGTCAAAAAAAACGCCGGATGATGTGATGAATGAAATATCCGAAAAGATAAGCGCACCGAAGGTATTGTAGACAAATGCGAAAGAATATAGTCGCGTATGCGTTAGTTCTGCTCGCTTCGGGCAGCCTATACATGTTTTTCGAGCGGAAAAGCATAGGAACGGTTTTTGCTGTGCTGCTTTTGTACGGCATTTTTTCCGTTATATCCGTTCTGCTGATCAAATACGGCATGAAGGCGGAGCTTACTTCGACGGAAGCTATCGAAAAAGGCGAAACGGCCGAGGCGATTATCAAAATCAAAAATCTTTCATACCTTCCGATATTCTGCTGCAGGATTGAACTACTTTCAGAAAATATTCTTACCGGCGGCAAATCGACTATGACAAGAAATGTGGTGCTTATGCCGAGAAAAGAGGTAAAATACGCGTTTTCCTTCTCGGACGAAGCCTGCGGTGTGATCAGGGTGAAAATAAGCTCAGTATGCGCGTCGGATCCGCTCGGAATTTTTGATAAAAATATAATATTTGATTCGTGTGCAAACGGCGGCGAAGCTTGCGGCGAGACGCTTGTTATGCCTGAAGTCTATCAGATTCCTATAGATCGTAGCGACCTCGAAAAATACGATATGGAAAGCTTCAGGTATGCAGAGGGCAAAAGGGGCACAGATCCGGGTGAGATAATAGGGATAAGCCCCTATATGCCGGGTGACAGCATAAAGAACATACACTGGAAATTGTCCTGCAAGATGGATGAAATCGTTATACGTGAATTGGGGCTGCCTGTAGAGAGCAGGATAATGATGATTGCCGACAAGAGCTGTGACGCAAGGTATGCCGGAGCTCTTACCGATTTTTTCGTTTCGGTTTCATCGGCACTCATAAAAGCAGGCGTTCTGCATGCCGTAGGCTGGTACGATTATGAAACTGAGAAATTCGTGCATAGGAGAATAGATTGTGAGGATGATATAGCCGGGATGATCGAGCTGCTGTGCAGAAGCCCGTTCAAAAAAGATGGTAATACTTCGGCAGCATACTATCTCGAATCCGAAGTGCCGAAAGACTATACAAGCTATATATATGTAACGGAGCCAAATGCAGCCGAAGCGGAGATAGAAGAACTGAGAGAATATGGGGAAGTTAGCGTTTACAAGACTGAAAAAATCAAAGACTGACAGTAAAGCACATAAGATGGGCGGCCTTATATTTTCCGTACTCATTGCACTTTCCGCATATAAGGTGGATGCGGATCTTCTCGGACTGCCGCCGTTGACCTTTAAAGGCTTTATCGGCGGGGGGCTGCGCAGCGGACTTGTATTTACATGGAACTGCATATGCGACACCTTGGCGCGCGCTGATTTTGTTATATTGCAAAAGTACGACGGTGCCGCCGAAGGAAACGGAACGATTCAGATTATCATAATAGCTGTAATGATTTTAAGCGCGTTTATGGCAATAAAAAGCGGACGGGCTTCGACACTTTTGATATTCGCTTTGCCAGCGGCGCTTTTGATGATATTTTTCAGCCTTTCATGCAAGCCGCTTTACATTGTTATATTCATATCGGTGCTTATTGCAAGCGCATCGTATATAAGGGGCAGCGAGGAAAACGCAGCAGGTTCACTTGCGTGGGGAATAATGTTCGCGGCGGCAGTGATGCTTATAATAAGTATTCCGTCATACGATCAATATAAAGGGAATTTCAAAGAGCTGAACGATTTTGCGGCATCGGTAAGAGAATCGGTGAGCAAAACCATATACGGAGAAAATCCGTTGAAAGAGGGAGACTTCAAAGCTCCAAAGCGCGGAGATGCAGATAAAAGTCGAGCTGAAGAAACGGCACTTACCGTAAATATGTCAAATCCGCAGTCTATGTATCTCAGGGGCTTTACAGGAAGCATATTCACGGGTGCAAAATGGGAAACGCTTGATAATAACACGTATTATCAAAATTTAAGTCTGATGGACGGGCTTGAACGAGATGGCTTCAAAACATCGGGACAGCTTGCTCAAAGCTCTGAGCTTGCCGGTGTGCCGTCTGCAACGACAAGCAACGAGATAAGTATACATGTTGAGTCGGCAAACCGTAGGCTTGCGTATATTCCGTACGACATTGCGGATAAAGGCGAGCTGTCGGAGTACATTTTCAAGGGCGGAGATATTCCGCATGCGGGGATGCTCGGTGCTTTCAAAAGCTACAGCTACGTGGCAAAAGAAAATCAGGTAGATAATTGGACCGAGACGGCGAGCAAGCTGTTTTCTGAAGCCGATCCCGAAAAAACAAAAGAATATCTGAAAGACGAAAGCTACTATAACGTATTCGTATATCAGAACTATCTTTTCCTCTCAAAGCATGATCAAAGCATTATAGGAGAGGTGCTCGGAGACAGGGGGAATCAGTCCAAGGGTCATGTCGGCTACAAAGCGGCAATAGAAAAAATAAGGCGATATTTCAACGATAATTACATATACACGGAGCGCCCCGGAGAGCGTAAAGCGGAGCTTACAGGCGACCCGCTGAAAAAATTCCTTAGCTCCGGAAAGGGCTACGATGTCCAGTTCGCAACGGCGGCGGTTTTGATGTTCAGGTATTACGGCATACCTGCAAGATACGCGGAGGGCTATATAGTAACGCCTGATGATGTGACTGCCAAAGCACCGGATGAGAGTATTGTCATAAAAAGAAAAAATGCGCATGCATGGCCGGAAATATACATAGACGGTGTGGGCTTTGTCCCTATCGAGGTCTGCAGAAACTACATTGAAATAATGGGCGAAGCCGATATGAATATCGGAATCAGCAATAAAATTCTGTGGAATGACTTTGAAGCGAGCCAAGACAATGCAAACGCTGAGGGAGAATCATCAAAAGATGCGCCTCAGAGCAGGCATAACATCGTAAACAAAATACGGCTGATATTGCTTATTTTGGCAGCGATGGCTTTGATGATACCTTTTGGAAAAAGGACAATCGTATATTGCCGCGATACGGCGGCGAGAAATAAAGCTTTTCGATCAAAGGATACGAGATTTGCTGTGTGTGCTATTTTTGCATATATGGAACAACGTGGGTTTGATATAGAACCTGATGTACGCGAATGCGGAAATCGGGCAGCTTACAGCAGATATGGGATAGGCGAGGGCGATAGAAGCAAAATGCTGGATGCGCTCACAAGGTATAAGGAAGCGAGCAGAAGGACGAGGAATGGAAAAGGCAAGAGATAGGAAAAACAGAATAAAGCCTGAAACGATAATTGCGATGCTGCTGATTTTGATGACCCTCATTTCGGGGTGCGGGCAAAGCAGCCTTGATGATCAGATCGCGCTTGCAGCAAAGGAAACGGCGGCAGCGGTGACTGAGGATGTCGAAGCTCCGACCACAGCATCCGTAGGCGGCGAATGGGGACTCTTAGGCGTTATAAGCAGCGGAGCCGATATGCCGGATGAATATGAGCAAATGTATTATGACAGCATCCGCGCTGCCGTAAAGGGCTCAAAAGGTGTTTTGTCGGAGCGGAAATACACGGAATACGAAAGAGCCGTAATAGGACTTACGGCGATAGGAGCTGATCCGCACGATGTTGAAGGATATGACCTGACAGAGCCTATCGGTGACTATGACAAGGTGGTTTATCAGGGGGCAAATGCAGTAGCTTTTGCGCTGATATCACTTAATATGGCGGGCGTTCATCCTGAAACGGAGCAGATGTATGTCAGCTACCTTGTAGATAAAATCAACTCTGATGAACTGAACAAAGACAAGTTTGCGGCGGATTATATCGCAATGGCCGTTCAGGGGCTCTCGTTTTATACGTATAATCCGGATGTCAAGGTGGCTATAAGCCACGCACTGCAGGAAATGTCCGAAATGCAGGAGGGCGATGGTTCTTTCGGAAACTGTGAATCTACCGTTGAGGTGATTATCGCGCTGTGCCAGCTGAATGAGGATATTTTTGAGGCGACGGACTTTATAAAAAGCGGGAAAACGCTGTGGGACGGTCTTATGCACTTCAGGCTTAAGGATTCGCGATTCTGCCACACGCTCGAAAACAATGACCCTGATCTAATGTCAACGGAGAAGGCACTGCTTGCGATTGCTGCGGTGAAGCTGCAGAGGACAGGGGAAAAGCTGTATCAGGAGAAGGAAGATGAAGGCAAATAATATTCTGAGCAAAAACAGAATACTGATATTGCTTCTGACGATGCTTTTGATTTTTTCGGCGTCGGCATTTGTGTTAATGTCCGCGGGCGGGTATGCCGTGCCGATGGAAATTCCAAGTGAGATAAACGGAAATCGTTCAAGAGTGCTTCTTACGGGAATGGGCTTTGAGCTTGGCGATAGAGCGGAAGCGGAGCAGATAGAGGAACAGAGACGAACGGAAGAGCGAAATGCAGCATCCCCAAAAGAGCCTGATGTTTCCGAAGACCGTAAGACTCAGTCAGAGCAACGAGCCGAAAATCACGAAAAGAAAGATGATAATTCCCTGATTACGATAGATGGCGGAAATTCAAACAGCCAATCAGGTAATGCCGGAGGGAATAGCGGGGCGAGTCCGAATCACGGCGATAGCCCCGGAGTAAACGGAGGCAATCCGGCAGAGCCTGATCCGCATGCCGGAACGGATGTGCCGGGTGAGAACGGTGAAGAGGATCAGAGCAAGAAGCCTTTGATCATAACTAATCTTGTCGATGGACAGATTATAGACGGGAACTACCTCAGCTTCTATGTGGAAGCGAAAAGCTATAAGGGTTACAGGATAACATATGACCTTTTCGAGGTTTACCTGAACGGAGACAGATTTTATGGTGGAGGTCCGAACGCATATCATGCCAACTATACAAAGCAGTTTGTGCCGGGAGATTACTCTCCGCCTGTTCTGAATTCCGGGCAAAATAAGATAGTAATAAAGGTTGATGACGGTGAAGGGCATGAATCGCGCATCGAATACGGGGTGACGGTTAACGGTACGGAGCCTGAGTATAACAGCGCGGTAAACATACGGATAGAAGCGGTAAATATCGGACTTGGAGTAATAGCAAGCAACAGCAGTTTCCCTGTATATCAGGGCGAAAAAGTCGCTAATGTGGTGATAAGATTTTTAGAGGCATCGGGAATCGGATATTCAACATCAGGAACTCCGGATATAGGATTTTATCTTAAGCGTATATATGCACCCGGTATAACCGACGGGTATGCGATACCGCCTAATCTTTTGGCAGGTCTGACGACAAAGGGCGCTTCCACTATGGGATATGAGACCAATTCGCTCGGAGAAAAGGACTTTTACGAATTTGCGGGATGGATGTATTCGATGAACGGATATACGCCCGGCTACGGCATGTCAGGAGATACGGTCAGAGACGGAGACGAGATACAGCTGTGGTTTACATTGGATCTCGGAAACGACGAGGGCGGAATCTGGAACGGATGATTACCGGCATAAACGCCGATAATATAAGTCAGTTAATGTTATTTTAAGGAGGTAAAAATTGAAGGCAAAGGTATTTAAGAAGTCATTTGCACTGCTTCTTGCACTGCTCATGACATTCATGGTGATACCGCAGACTGCATTCACTGCCTATGCTGATGAAGCTCAGCCGGACATAGTCTGGGGAGGATATCAGAATAGTGAATTCAACAACGGCATCACGAACTACCCTGCGATTACGGATGAAAATTCCGCGCATCTTAAGTGGGCGGCAAAGCACGGCACGGGCTGGGCAGCTTCGCCTACACCACCGATAATCATCGGAGATTATATTTACGTAGCGGTAAATAAGAATATCATTAAATTAGATAAAGAAACGGGAGCTACGCTCGATATAAGCAAGGACATGATTGCTGATGTCGGGTATGCAATGAATCCGCTTACTTACGGAGACGGAAAACTCTTTGTACCTATCGGAAACGGAATGATACAGGCAATTGATGCAAAGACCCTGGAGCTCCTATGGCACACGGAAAACATCGGAGGTCAGACCGTAAGCCCTGTAACATATAGAAATATAGGCGGAAAAGGTTATGTATTCACCGGAACCTTCAGGGGAGAATCGAGCGACGGCAGCTATGTTTGTGCGGCGACAGATGACCTTGATATAACGGTTACCGAAAGCGGAGATAAGGTAAAGGCTCTAAAATGGAGATTTACGCCATCAACCGATGATGCCGGACTTAAAGAAAACGCAAACGCAAAGCGCGGCTTCTACTGGGCAGGCTGTCTCGCTACCGACAAGTATATAGCGGTAGGCAGTGACGACGGCACTTCGGAGGGTGATTATACTGCAAATGCAGTATTCTACACACTTGATCCGCTTACAGGAAAGGTGATAGACCGTATCGGGAATATAGCAGGTGATATAAGATCCTCTGCCGTATATGATGACGGACATATATATTTCACAACAAAGGGCGGAGTATTAGGCCGTGTGGCTGTAGACGCAAACGGTGATTTAGGCGATCTAAGTACTATGCCTCTTAACGGCATGGCAACAGCATCACCTGTAGTGTACAAAGGTCGTGCGTATATTGGCGTTGCCGGTAAAGCGCAGTTTACTGCGGGAGCCGGTCACTGCTTCAGGGTGGTCGATGTAAGCAAGCCGCTGGACAAAAACTCGAACATATATGATATGCCGACAAAGGGTTATCCTCAGGCAGCAGCATTGCTTTCGACATCAGAAGAGGCAAAAACCGGAAAAGTATACATCTACTTTACCTATAACTCGGAGCCGGGCGGAATATATTTCTTTAGCGACTCAAAAAATCAGACAAAGCCATCGGGACAGGCTGAGCTTTTCGTGCCGCCTACGGCGCTGCAGCAGTACTGCATAAGCCCGCTTTGCATGGATCGTGAAGGCGTATTCTATTACAAGAACGACAGCTGCAACATAATGGCGGTCGAGCCGAATATGGCATACATAACTACGCTTGAAGCTTCAGTCGATGCGGGAGAACTGTCATGGAACAAGCCGTTTCGCCCTGATACGACGC
>JAEXBK010000155.1 GCA_023394035.1 Bacillota bacterium | reverse complement strand
GACTGACTGACTGACTGACTGACTGATAAAATCATATTTTCTCTTATCAACGCTGTCAACTCCTTTAGTTACAAAATATTTTTATAAAATATCATTAATTTATGAAAATTTAATACCTATTTTATATTATCTAACATTGGTATTAAAATCAAGGCTTTACTCCTATTTCTCCTCTACATAATTTCAATTTTTCAACATATTGCCCTCACCGTCTGTGGGTATAAACTAATACAAGTAACGCAAGGAGGAAATATGAAAAAATATACGGTAATGCTGATTTCTGTCCTTGTTGCAGCTTTTTTAGGCGGATGTGCCATGCAAGGCGCAGACAATATCAGCAAAGGAGAACAGGAAATGAACATAAAGGAAAACAGAGTTGTGTCCGAAGCAAACAAAAGGACGATTTATCTTGCAGGCGGCTGCTTCTGGGGCGTTGAAGGATATTTCAAACGCATCGACGGAGTCTTTGATACTACAACAGGATATGCAAACGGCAACAGCGAAAGCACCAATTACGACGAGATCAAAAAAACCGACCATTCCGAAACGGTAAAAGTCGATTACGATATTTCGCGAGTATCGCTCGAAGAACTGCTGCTGCACTATTTCAGAATAATAGATCCGACTTCGGTCGATAAACAGGGTAACGATGTCGGAAGGCAGTACAGAACAGGCATATATTATGTCGACGAAGCCGACAAAGCCGTCATAGACAAAATCATTGCGGCAAAAACCGAAAAATATGGTAAGCTTGCTGTTGAAACGGCACCGCTCCTCAACTTTGTCGATGCCGAAGATTATCATCAGGATTATCTTGAAAAAAATCCGGGCGGGTACTGCCATATCGATCTCAGCCTCTCATCAAAACCGCTCTTAGACGAAGAGTATGAGATGCCTGATGAATCGGATATCAAGAAAAAGATAGATGACGAAGCTTACGAGGTCATGAGAAATTCCGCTACGGAAGCTCCGTTTTCAAGCCCACTCGAAAACGAATACAGGCGCGGCATATATGTAGATAAAATCACCGGAGAACCGCTCTTCTCATCAAGTGACAAGTTTGACAGCGGATGCGGATGGCCGAGCTTTTCAAAGCCTATATTAAGCGATAAGCTTGAAGAAAAGAACGATACGAGTCACGGCATGGTCAGAACCGAGATAAGAACAAAGGGCTCGGATTCTCACCTCGGACATGTTTTTGATGACGGTCCAAAAGACAAAGGCGGTCTCAGATATTGCATCAACGGTGCGGCACTCAAATTCATTCCTTACGAGGAAATGGACGATAACGGCTATTCCGAGTATAAGGTTTTGTGCGACTGAATGACCTATATCAAAAATAAATAAAGCAAAAGCAGTAAATTGCACATACGCCGTTTACTGCTTTTATATTTGTGATTATGGAATTAAGCTCTTATGAGATTTATTCTGTTCTGGCTGTCTATTTCCTTTACCTTTACGGTTACGGAATCTCCGATGTTCATAACATCCTCAACCTTTTCTACTCTGTGATCAGCCATCTTTGAAATATGGAGAAGGCCTTCCTTGCCCGGAAGAATCTCTATGAAGGCTCCGAATGCCATGATTCTTGTTACCTTGCCCTCATATATTTCGCCGGCTTCGACTTCTTTGGTGAGAAGCTCAATCTCATGCCTTGCAGCCTCTGCACTTTCCATATCGCTGCTGTAGATGCTTATAAGACCTGAAGCATCCTCTGCAATGTCAATCTTAACGCCTGTCTGATCTATGATTCTGTTGATTGTCTTTCCGCCAGGTCCGATGACTATTCTGATCTTATCAGGATCTATCATCATATTGATATTGCGCGGCGCATATTTTGACATTTCCTTGCGAGGTTCAGGAAGCTCTTCAAGCATGATGTTCATGATGTGCATTCTTCCGTCTCTTGCCTGTTTGAGAGCCTGCTGCAGGATTTCTTTCGACAGGCCGTGAACCTTGATGTCCATCTGAATTGCCGTAACGCCTACTTCCGTTCCCGTTACCTTGAAGTCCATATCGCCAAGGAAGTCTTCCATTCCCTGTATATCGCTCAATATTGCCATCTTGCTTGATCCGTCTTCTTCAACACGTTCGATAAGACCCATTGCAATTCCGGCTACAGGGCGTTTGATAGGAACGCCTGCATCCATAAGCGCAAGGCATGAACCGCATGTTGATGCCATTGAGCTTGATCCGTTTGAGGAAAGTATTTCGGATACCACTCTGATAGCATAAGGGAATTCTTCTACCGAAGGAAGCACCGGAATAAGTGCTCTCTCAGCTAATGCTCCGTGTCCTATTTCACGGCGACCCGGGCTTCTCGGTGATTTCGCTTCGCCTGTGCTGTATCCCGGGAAGTTATAGTGATGCATGTATCTCTTCTCTGTCTGTTCGGTAATTCCGTCTATGGTCTGAGATTCGCTTGACGGTGCAAGTGTGCATACCGAAAGAGCCTGAGTCTGTCCTCTTTTGAACATTCCGCTTCCGTGTGTGCGCGGAAGAAGTCCGGTTTCACACCAAACAGGTCTGATCTCATCGAGCTTACGATTGTCAGGTCTGATGCCGTCGTCGAGGATCATGCTTCTTACATTTTCCTTTGTTATGTTGTAGAGAACGCCTGCTATATCCTTTGCATTGTCAGGATATATATCGGCAAAGTGTTCTTTTGTTTCCACTTCGACCTTGTCCATGTTGTCAAGGCGCTCAAGCTTATCAAATGTATGAATTGCTTCACGCATTTTGTCTGTAGCAAAGGCTCTGACTGCCGCATCGATGTCCTCAGGTACCTTGTAAAGCTCGACCTGCTGCTTAGGCTTTCCTACTTCTGCTATGACATCCTCTATGAAGCTTACTATTCCTTTGATTTCCTCGTGACCGTAGAAAATTGCATCAAGCATTACATCCTCAGGAACTTCGTCAGCACCTGCCTCAACCATCATTATAGCTTCCTTTGTTCCTGCTACTGTAAGGTTGATATCGGATTTTTCTCTCTGCTCAAGTGTAGGGTTGATGACGAACTTGCCGTCGATTCTTCCTACTCTGACTGATCCAGTAGGACCCTCCCAAGGAATATCTGATATCGAAAGTGCAACTGATGATCCGATCATTGCCATGATATCCGTCTCGCAATCGAGATCAACCGATAAAACCGTAGCAACAACTACGACATCGTTGTAATATCCCTTAGGAAATAGCGGTCTGAGCGGTCTGTCCATAAGCCTCGAACAAAGAATTGCTTTTTCGCTTGGGCGACCTTCTCTTTTTATGAATCCTCCCGGGATTTTACCGGAAGCATACATTTTTTCTTCGTAATCACATGAAAGCGGGAAAAAATCAATATCAGGGCGCGGTTCTTTTGAAGCGCATGCTGTTACGCTTACGACTGAATCACCGTATTTGACCGTTACCTGACCGTTTGCCTGTTCTGCAAACTTCCCGATTTCGAGCTGAAGGAGTCTTCCTCCAACTGCCGTCTTAAATGTTCTGTAATCTGTAAATCTTGCCATATTATTAACAACTTCCTCCTGCTAATTTCTCTCCTTGGCAATAACTATTATAGACAAATCAATACAGAAAGGCGGGGATAATTCCCCGCCTAATCCTCTGAATGCCTATTTTCTCAATCCTAAACGAGCGATAAGATCTCTGTATCTTTCGATATCGACTTCCTTGAGATAGTTGAGAAGATTTCTTCTCTTACCTACCATCTTGAGGAGACCACGGCGTGAGTGGTGATCCTTGTGATGAGCCTTGAGATGCTCGTTAAGGTCATTGATCCTTGCTGATAAAATTGCGACCTGAACCTCAGGGGATCCTGTATCGCCTTCGTTCTTTGCATAATCCTTTACGATCTGCGCTTTCATTTCTTTTGTAATCATTTGGTTTCTCCTTTTTCTTATTCGCTCTTGCCAAGTCGCCGTCGGAGTGTCGGATGACTGAGCAAAAGTACATAAATAACTTAGTTAGTATATCACGTTAATATACATATTGCAAATAGTTATTTCGGTAACATATATGCTATTTTATGTGTTATCAGTTATAGTACCTGAATACGCCCTTCACCTTGCCGAGAATGCGAACATCCTGCACAATTATAGGGCTCATCGTATCATTCTCAGGCTGTAGGCGTATATGACCGTTCTCCTTGTAGAAGGTCTTTACGGTGGCTTCGCTTTCGAAGCCGTCTACCATAGCCACCACTATTTCTCCGTTGTGCGCAGTCTCCTGCTGCTCTACAAGAATAAGATCTCCATCAAAAATTCCGGCGTTTATCATGCTCTCGCCTCGTACCCTCAGCATATAGTTAGTGCCTTTTACAAACCTTGCCGGGAACGGTATAGTATCTTCTATATTTTCTTCGGCAAGGATAGGTGATCCCGCAGCAACATTACCGACTACAGGAACATCTATCATTTCTTCCGAAAATCCGCGTAGCTCGCTTTGGTTAGGCCTGCTGACCTCAGGGGTTTCCTGTTCTACCATTACAAGAGCTCTCGGCTTTGCCGGATCTTTCCGTATATGTCCCTGTGAAACAAGGTTCTCTATATCCTTATGAACGGTTGATGTGGATCTTATTCCGAGGGCCGTACCTATTTCCCGTACTGTTGGCGCATATCCGCGCTTGGAAACCTCGCTCCTCATAAATTGAAGTATCTTCTGCTCCCGTGCTTTTGCCTTGTCTTTTGCTTTCGACATACAGAACCCCTTTCCCGAATCAAATATATTGTTCTTTTATTTTAACAGGTTCGCATCAAAAAGTAAACGTTAGTTCGAAAATTTTGTTCGTTTATCAATCAAAAGCCCGCTCTCAAAATGAACGGGCTTTTATATTTATTTTATATTAATTTCAGGCAGTTAACTACAGCTTGAAGGTCTGGAATTTTTCCTCTTTTCCTTCCTCTTCTTTGAATACATAGTCGTTACCCGGAAGTATTGCGTTTACGAGTATACCTACTATTGCTGCGATAGAAAGTCCGGAAAGCGAAATTTCAGCGCTTCCGACATTGAAGCTTATACCGCCCGTTGCATTAAAGCCGAGTGCAGATACAAGTATGAGCGCAGCGATTATGGTATTTCTTGACTTTGTAAAATCAACCTGATTTTCTACGACGTTTCTGATTCCTATTGCGGATATCATTCCGTAAAGTATAAGCGAAACGCCTCCTATTGTAGCAGCAGGAATACTTTCTATCAGGAATGCAACCTGAGGCAGGAATGAGAGAATAACCGCAA
The DNA here is from genome assembly GCA_023394035.1 of Bacillota bacterium. Taxonomy (GTDB): domain Bacteria; phylum Bacillota; class Clostridia; order Peptostreptococcales; family Anaerovoracaceae; genus Eubacterium_B. Next base: position 1,653 of record JAEXBK010000155.1, on the reverse strand, counting down.
ATACAGCCGCAATTCTGATTACCCAAGGATCATATATCTTAGTCAGTGCAAGTACGCCTGTGTTTTCTCCGTATGTAGTATTTGCAGGAGCTCCGAATGCCGAAGCGAGGCATGTCGCAAGACCGTCACCTAAAAGTGTGCGGTGAAGACCCGGATCTGCAATGTAGTTTTTGTTCGTCGTTGCGCCTATTGCCGTTATATCTCCTATATGCTCCATCATTGTTGCAAGTGCTATAGGCATTATCGTAATTATTGCAGATATATCGAACTTCATCATCAGAATAGGCGGAAGACCGAATATTTCCTTAGGCATACCGTCAAAGCTTATTTCGTTCATAAGCATTGCCGCAGCATATGATGCCATAACTCCGAGTATGATCGGAATTATTTTTGCCATGCCCTTTCCCCAGATGTTGAACAAAATAATAGTAATTAAAGCGACAAGAGCAACAACCCAATTCGTCTGGCAGTTGTTTATTGCTGTCGGAGCGAGAATGAGACCTATAGATATAATTATAGGACCTGTAACAACCGGCGGAAAATAGCGCATTACGCGTCTTGCGCCGAAGGCTTTGATGAACCCTGCCATGACGACATATACTAGTCCGGCACAGAAAACTCCGCCACATGCATAAGGAAGCATCTCTGCATTTGACGAGCCGTCCTTAAGAAGAGGAGCAACTGCCGCATATCCGCCTAAGAAAGCAAATGACGATCCGAGAAAAGCCGGTACCTTTCCCTTTGTAAGCAGGTGGAACAAAAGCGTTCCGAGTCCTGCCATGAGCAGCGTTGTAGCTACAGGAAGTCCCGTCAAAAGCGGAACGAGGACGGTAGCACCAAACATCGCAAATGTGTGCTGCAGACCGAGAATCAGCATTTTCGGTATTCCGAGCTGTCTCGCATTGTAAATGCCTTCTGCATTATGTTGACTTTTCTTTGTCATTGTTGTTCTCCTTCTTTAATAATAAATGCGCATATTGTATAAAATTATAAGTCGTAAATGTTGACAACGGGCATAGTGCCGCTCTCATCGAAATCGACCCTTATAGTTTCCGTGTGCGAGGTCGGTATGTTTTTGCCGACAAAATCAGCCCTTATAGGAAGCTCCCGATGCCCTCTGTCTATCAGCACCGCAAGCTGTATCGTTCCCGCCCTTCCGAAATCCGACAAAGCATCAAAGGCTGCGCGCGCCGTTCTTCCCGTGTAAAGCACATCGTCAACGAGAATAACGTTTTTGCCCGTTATGTCGCAAGGTACAGAGCTTAGATTTTCTTCCGAAGCCGAAAACTTTTCGTCAGCCGTAATATCGTCCCTGTGGCCGCTGATATCGAGTATTCCGCCCGGCACATCCCTTCCCTCTATCGTTCTTAAGTATGATGCAAGCTGCTCGGCAAGCGGTATTCCGCCCTTTGCTATTCCAAGCACAACGACATCATCCACACCGTTATTCCTTTCGGTTATCTGATGAGCTATCCTCTTCAGTGCTCTCATTATTTCTTCGGTTGTCATTAATTGTGATTTGATTTGCATAAAAAAAGTCCTGTCCATACATGCCGGACAAGACTGTGGTCACAAAAATATATCTCTTTGGAACGCGATCTTATCGGCATCTCTGTACCGAGTTAAAGATGTTCTTTTCGTCTGAAATGATAT
>JAEXBK010000089.1 GCA_023394035.1 Bacillota bacterium | reverse complement strand
ATGTATATCGGTGCGCAGTCGGCGTGTCCCGTGCAAAGTATCAGACCTTTCGTGTTCGTTATCATTGCATCCGCATCGGGAATTCTGCCGCTTATCGGTCCTCTTCCGCGCTCAGCTTCGCCGGCTACGATTATGTTATCCGAATGGACTTGCTGCAAAGAAACTATATCCCGGATATCAAGATCATAGCTTCCGAGCCAAATTTCGAAGTTCCTGCGTACATTCTCAGGATCGTCTCCCATTGAATTGCTGAGATTCATGGATTCATATATGCCACTGCTGACTCCGCCCTTGCGCATGCTGTACCCGTATTTCAGCCTATCCGTAAATTTATCAAAAAGCATTTTTTCTCCGTTCTTCTGTTCCGTTTATTTCATGTGCTGCACTTTCAGCTTAAATTCGCTTTTATTCAATAAATATATATGCTATTATACATATATATAACGTGTTCAAACACAAAGAGGTGATACTATTATGTATGAAGATGTTTTTCCATTTAACGGTGGAATTTTTATGGCTATAACAGCAGCAGTCAACACGGTAATATTCCTTGCTGCTGCAGTGTTTTCAATCGTTGCGGTGGTGGCCGTATGCTTCGTTTTCAGGAAAGCGAACGAGCACCCGCTTTGGGGAATAATTCCGGTTGCAAACATCTACAAGCTCTATAAGATAGCTTTCGGCAACGGCTGGTTTTTTCTTTTGCTCTTTCTCCCGCTCGTGAACGTATTCATAGGAATAATGCTATGCGTTTATCTCGCAAAAGCTTTCGGCAAAGACGGTCTTTTTGCATTAGGGCTGCTACTGCTTAATCCTATATTCATGTGCATTCTTGCCTTCGGAGACGCCCAATATATCGGACCGAAAGGCGAACGCACTCAAATCAATGACGGTTACGTCGGTTCGTTCAGAGATGAATTTCGTGAAACGGCAAACGAAGCTGCCGACACATTTGCCAATACCTTTGATGCATTTGAAACAAAAGCAAAGGACTTCTTCGATAAGAAATAGCAAATCAAAGCGTTCAGAGCGCTCAAGCAGCGCTCTTTTGTTTTGCCTTTACCTAAATATATTTATGCTTTATTCTAAGATATAGGAATCTCAGTCCGCAGCTGAACAAGGCAAGTCCGAGCCCTGTATAGAAGCTGCTGAAAAACACCGTCGGGAGCAGTCCGCTCTTTCTGAGAAGCGCGCCGCCCGTCATCATTACGATCATTATCGTGTAGCTCTTTCTGTCGAAAAATTGCCACCACGGCATCTTATCCGCAGGATCATCGAGTATGCGTCTTTCGTGCTTCCTTACGAGCTTTGAAAAAACGAATAAATAAAACACCACATATACCGCTGCAGCTGCGGGGATCGTCCACCATGGATGAGCCTCAATCAAAGCCTGCACGCCTGTTTTTATTACCATGATTCCTGCGATCGTCCAAAGTGTGCCGGCGATCACAAATAAAATATTTTTTGTCAGTTTCATAATTAAACCCTTTATATCAGCGTCCAGAAGTGGACTATGTTCATATCCTCTGGAATTTCCTTACCGTGCGTTCCGAGTATGCCGAGCATTCTGTGGCAGCCATGGTCAGGGGCAAACGCAAGTGCCGTTTTGTGACCCTTCGGCTTCCATGTTCTCTTAATAGCCTCGCGAATTTCCCCGTATGTTTCGATGTTTTCGCGCAGTGCCTTAAGTGTGCGCTTACCTTCAGGCGAGAATCTGTGCATATTGTAATCAAAGTCCGCATTATACAGAACAATAACATCGTAATTGTCCTCTTTTATAAGCTGCATCGCCTTTGAATTGCACTCTTCCTTCGTCGGATATATGAAATAGTCTATTTCCCTCTCAAGGAATATGAGAGAGATGCTATCCTTTGCAGTAGAAACTATGGCGACCTTTTTGCCGACCTTCGGCAGTTCATCAAAGATCGTATCCACCTTGAGTACAGGCTTTTCATACTTTTGGATTCCGTGCTCGGCAGGCATCAGACCGCTGTACATTGAGCCGAAGCATGCAGGTGTCACAGGCGGAACTACCGAAAGCATGTCGAGCTTCAAATCGGCATTTTTTTCTATATCGTCAAAATACGATTTGTACTTTTCGTATATCCACATTGCAATAGCATCGGGATTGTACATGAACACTCTGTCGCAGCCGCCCATTTTTGAGGTGACTGCGTCCGTGACGGCTTTGATTGAATCAGCCATTTTATCGTTTTTTTCTACGCCTAAAAGTTCAAGAACCGTTGCAGCGACCTTTGTTATGCGCGTTTCATTAAAAATTCCCATAAGTCCTCCGAATTATTTGATCTTAATTACAGAACCGAGCGTTGCTATGATAGAGCTTAGAATTACTATTATCTGAAACGGCAGCGTACCGAAGCGTCCGCATATCGTTTCTTCCGTCCTTGCGTGCTTCCTCGATCTGTTAAACGCAAGAATTATCCCGATTCCCGTGAGCACCTGGATTACTCCTGCAAGGCGAGCAAAGCCTACAAAGCTCTGCAATCCGAGCAGTGCGATAAAAAGGCATGGCAGAGATGCAACAAGCCACGAAATTCTGCTTCCTAACTTTGTCTGTTCGTCCACGATGTCGCGTAGGTTAAGGGTATTAGCCCAAAACGATGTCGAAAGTGCAAGTAGAGAAAATATGTAGCCTACTATGCTTACCCAGCCGCCGAGGTGCGCCGAAAGATCGACGAGCGCTCCGTTTTCTGAAATGCTCGTACCTGTGCCGATCAGCGTCATAAATGTTATGATTATGATGATCAAAATATTTACGCCGGTTCCTGCAGCTATCGACATTCTGATTTTCTTTTTATCGCCGTTTACGCCTTTTACAACCTGTGGAACTGACATAACCGCTGAGAGGGAGAATGCAACCATGCTGTAAAGTGCAAGCAGGTTACCCGGTGCCACATGTTTATTAGGCAAAGGGTAAGTCTCCGAGTTGAGAGTCGCCACAAACAATATTGCCACGACCAAAACCATCGCAAGCACAGAATATTTCTCACAGATTCCGACAAGCTTCATGCCGAAATATACAACGCCGCCTACGAGAACGTAGTAAATCAGCATACTTACGGTAGGGCTAAGACCGAGCCACGATGTAAACACGGCGCCCGCTCCTGTTATGAAGCCGCTGACGTTGACGACCACCGACAGTCCGAGCAACGCAAACACGATCCACGTTGCGATACTCTTGAAGCGGCCTTTGAAGAGTTCGTTCTCAAAGCATTTTACAAAATGTGCACCGTCATTGTTATACGAAAGTTCACCGATCATAAGGTGCAGGAGCAGATTTATAAGATACGCTGTAACGACCACCATTATAAACTCAATCCATGAATTTCTCGATGCCAGAAACGGTACTGCAAGCACCCCCGATCCGACACCGTGTCCGACTATCAGGCTTGTTGATTCTATAAAAGTAAGCCTCGCTTCGCTTTTGATTTCTTTGTTCATTGATAACCTTCCTTAAATGTTATGTTATTTACCATTCTATCTTAAAATCCCGAAAAATTAAAGAAAATAAAACCTCATTCAGTGATTTTCGCAGGTTTTATTCAGTGATTTTCGCAAACCTCTATTCCTCAAAGCCTCGATACATAATTTCGTTGTATGCCGCATTCGCAGCTTCGCTCGCTTTTTTCTCTTTCCATGCGTCTATCTCGGTGCATATAGCAAGCATCTCATCTACTGCCGTCTCCGGATCCTTCGGTTTTGCCTGGCACAGATATGCGCTCATCCTTCGTATAGCCTGCGGGCTTCCGAGCTGTTTTGCCATCATCTCACCAAGTTCAGGCGGAAATCCCAGTCTTTTGACCTCCTGAACAAGATCATTTCTTGCATTTGTCCATTCTCTTCTGATGTCTGTCATATATATCAAAGCCTCCGCTTTATTTGCAGTCGCATCTATATTGCAAATTGTTTTTAGATATTGTTTATTATATTATAATTTTTGCTTCATTCTAATACAATAACAGCCTCCCATGGAATTTTTATCCACGAAAGGCTGCGGTATTGATCATTTCAATTTTATATATTATCCCGGTAGCTCTTATTCAAGCAACAGCGAAAGTGCATTCA
>JAEXBK010000085.1 GCA_023394035.1 Bacillota bacterium | reverse complement strand
AAGGGCAATAGACCCTAACGATAACCCTAAATATTTAAATTCAAGCGAGAGCAAGGTTTTCCGAAAGAAAAACAACCTTTACGGTCTTAATTTATCTCGCGAACACGTATCAAGAGAAGGTTTTATTATACTTGTTGAAGGGTATATGGATACTATAGGACTGTATCAAGGCGGGGTGGAGAATGTTTCGGCATCACTCGGTACAGCGCTTACGGAAAATCAGGCACGCCTTATAACGAGATATACCAAGGACGTAGTACTGTCATATGATGCGGACAGCGCAGGCAGGAATGCAGCCCTGAGAGGTTCGGAAATACTCAAAAATGCAGGATGTAAGGTGAGGGTAATGCACGTCACTGACGGAAAAGACCCTGATGACTTTATCAAAAAAGAAGGTAAAAAAGCATTTCTTGACCTCGTAGGCAAATCGCTTCCTTATGCGGATTACAGAATAGCTTCTGTAATGAACGGATATGATATGAGTGACAGCCAGCAGAAGATAGAATGTCTTAAGCGTATAGCCGGTGTTCTGCGAAGCCTTGGTCCTGTGGAACAGGATATATATATCAAGAAGGTATCGAGGGAAATAGACATTTCGGAAATGGCTCTAAAGGCCGAAATCATACAGATTAAGTCTGATAATAATGTCCGGACGAAGTCGGAAACCCAAGAGTCTTCACACAATGAGCTTACAACAGTTGAAAAGGATCTGCTCAGGCTTGTAATCAGAAACGGAGATTTTGCGAATAGAATAATGGAAGCCGGGGATATAGTTACCTCGGAAACGGGCAAAAAAATTCTGAAGGCAATGGCAGATGATATTTCATCAAATGTAGAGCTTGATCCGGCAAGGATAATGGATTCGCTTTCCGACGAAGAAATATCGATTTTTGACGAAATCAATGAGAATATTCCGTTTGAGGGCGATGAAGAAAAGGTCTTTAACGACTGTATAAGCAGAGCGAAGATAGAAAACCTGAGAAAGGAAGAACAGCGCCTTTTCATGATGATTGATATTGCAGAAAACAGCAGCATTGACCGTGAGGAGCAAAATCGCTTAATGAAAAAGTTAATGGAAATACAGAAGCAAATAGCAACTGAAAGAGCAAAGGGGCGGTAGACGATGGCAGCAAACGATATCGAAGAAAAGAAAAATGAAGAATTTGTAAGCGAAGAATTTCAGGGCATGACATCGGAACAAATTCGCACTGAACTCGTGAAACGCCTCGAACTTAAAGCAAAGACAAAGAGTAACAGGCTGACATACAGCGATGTGGCGGATATGCTCGAAAATCTTGAGCTTGATAAGAACGTTATTGACGAGATATATGATTCGCTTATGTCAAACGACATAGAAATCGAGCTTGAGCATGAGCCTGAGCACGATGACTTCGACCTCATGATTAAAGAAAAGAATGAGATTGAAGAAGATGATGATGACGGCGTCGTATACGAGAAGGACGGATCTATCGATGTAGATGCTACGGTTCCTAAGGGAATAGCCGTAGACGATCCTGTGCGTATGTATCTTAAGGAAATAGGCAAAGTTCCGCTTCTCAATGCGGAAGAGGAAATTGAACTTGCACAGCGCATGGAAAAGGGCGATGAAGACGCAAAGAAGCGTCTTTGCGAGGCAAATCTAAGACTCGTAGTAAGCATTGCAAAGAGATACGTCGGACGCGGAATGCTTTTTCTTGATTTGATTCAGGAAGGCAATTTGGGACTTATAAAGGCCGTAGACAAATTCGACTACAGAAAAGGATATAAATTTTCAACATATGCCACATGGTGGATAAGGCAGGCTATAACGCGTTCAATTGCGGATCAGGCGAGAACCATAAGAATTCCGGTTCATATGGTAGAAACAATAAATAAGCTCATAAGAGTTTCGAGGCAGCTTCTCCAGTCATACGGAAGAGAACCGCTTCCTGAAGAAATAGCAAAGGAAATGGGAATTTCAGTAGAGAAGGTAAGAGAAATCCAAAAGATAGCTCAGGAGCCTGTATCACTCGAAACACCTATAGGAGAAGAGGAAGACAGTCATCTCGGAGACTTTATACCTGATGAGGATGTACCTGCTCCTGCAGAGGCTGCGGCATTTTCGATGCTTAAGGAACAGCTTGTCGAGGTTCTTGATACGCTGACGGACAGAGAGCAAAAGGTATTGAAGCTAAGATTCGGACTTGAGGACGGTCGCTCGCGAACATTGGAAGAAGTAGGAAAAGAATTCGATGTAACTCGTGAACGCATAAGACAGATCGAAGCGAAGGCTTTGAGAAAGCTAAGACATCCAAGCAGAAGCAAGAAGCTTAAGGATTATCTCGAATAATGATAAAACTTACGGAAAGACTTAAATTAATAGCTGATATGATAGAAGAGGGAGAAACTGTGGTCGATATTGGAACCGACCACGGTTTCTTGCCTTTGTTTTTGTGGGAAAACAGAATATCACCAAAGGTAATAATGGCGGATATAAGTGAAGGCTCACTCGATAAAGCTCGTCAAAATTGCATTGCGGCATATCCTGATATGAACTTCGATTTGCGACTCGGTGACGGACTTGAGGTTTTGTCTTGCGGAGAGGTCGATACCGTAGTTATGGCAGGAATGGGAGGAATTCTGATTTCTGAAATGCTCGACTGGGATATAGAAAAGACATTGAGCTTCAAAAAGTTTATTTTTCAGCCAAGGAGCAACTGCGGTGTACTCAGAAAGTGGCTTGCCGAAAACGGATTTATGATCAAATCGGAAAATCTGGTAAGAGAAGGTAAGCGCATATGCGAAGTTATTACGGCAATCGCTCCGAAAGAAATATCATCAAAAGCAATGCCCGGCATGGCGATATTTGAATACGAATTTCCGGATTCCCTTATTGAGCATAAAAATGATTTGACCGAGGAATATATTAATACTCATATTGCATCGGAAAAAAATATTATAGCTAACATAGTCAAGGGAAAAGGCGAAGAGGCTTATGATGATGCAAATTATAAAGATCGTATGAGGATGATATCTAGACTTGAAGCCCTGATCGAAAGACTAAGGAGGTAAGCGATGGAATCAAAAAATATCTTTGAAAGGTTAGATGCGATCTGTCCGCTTGATATGTCGGAGGAATGGGATAACAGCGGTATTCAGATCGACATGGGAAACGATGTCAGACGGCTTTTGATAGCACTTGAAATAAACAATGATGTACTTGATGAGGCACTTGAGCTGAATGTGGATATGATAATAACGCATCATCCGCTTATCTTTAATCCTATAAAATCCGTGAAGGTAATGGATACAGAAGGGGAGCGGCTTGCCCTTCTTATCAAAAACGATATAAGCGTATATTCTATGCATACGAACTTTGATATAGTGTCGGGCGGGAATAACGATTATTTAGGAAGCCTGATTGGATTTACCGATGTAGTAAAGATATCGCCTGATAATGCTTATTTAAGAGCGGCGGCGCTCCACGAGCCTATGAGGACAGACGAGTTTACTCGTTTTGTATGCGACAGACTTGGAATTTCATATGAATCCGTAAGACTTACCGGCAAAACGGAAGCCTTTGTCAGCGATATTTGCTGGTGTACGGGAGCAGGCGGAGCTTTTATCGAGGATGCCGCACATTCAGGAGCTGATGTCTACATTACGGGCGATGTAAAATATCATGACGCGAGGCGCGCCGAAGAGCTTGCACTTACCGTAATTGATATAGGTCATTATGGCAGCGAAAATATATTTATCGACAACATGTTTGATATTTTAGCAGTAAATTTACCTACAGAGATAGATTTGATTAAATCAGAGTCACTAAAAAGTCCATTTATATCATTCAAATAAGGAAAGGAAGAGTAATAAGATGAATAAACCTATTATTGCACAAAAAGCACCTGCAGCAGTCGGACCATATGTTCACGCAGTAAAATCAGGAGACCTTCTTTTTGTATCGGGGCAGCTCGGACTTGATCCTGTAAGCGGCAATCTTGCAGAAGGAATTGAAGCACAGGCTGAAATGAGCCTCACAAATCTCGGTGAAGTTCTTAAGGAAGCAGGTTTTGATTATTCGGATGTCGTAAAAACGACTGTTTTTATAACCGATATGAACAATTTTGCGAAGGTAAACGAAATATATGCGAAATATTTCAGCGAAACAAAGCCTGCCCGTTCATGTGTTGAAGTTTCAACGCTTCCAAAGGGCGGACTCGTTGAAGTCGAGTGTATAGCATCAAAATAAAAACGTGTTTTTTCACAAAAATATGATATAATGATAAGGTTATGAGGGTAGACCAGACGGTCGCGTGCCTTTGGCATGAGGAAAGTCCGGGCTCCGCAGGGCAGGGATGCCGGATAACGTCCGGCGTAGGTAACTATAGGGAAAGTGCAACAGAAACATTCCGCCGAAACAGGTAATGCTGTGGTAAGGTTGAAATGGTGAGGTAAGAGCTCACCGGCGTCATGGAGACATGACGGCCGTGTAAACCCCATCCGGAGCAAGGTCGAATACGGGTATTAAGGTGGCTGCCCGTCACCGCCCGCGTGGTGGACCGCATGAGCAAGCAGTAATGTTTTGCCACAGATAGATGATCGTCAAATACAGAACCCGGCTTATAGATCTGCCCTCATAGCTTTTTTATTTTACAAATTTAACAGGAGTACAAATTATATGACAAAAAAAGAAAATATTGCCGGCGCCGAAAAGATGGGAACAGGTCCGATACCGAAGCTGCTGACCTCGATGGCTTTACCGGCAATTTTTTCAATGAGCATCAATGCTCTTTACAACATAGTCGACAGCATATTCGTCGCCAAGATAAGCCAGGATGCGCTTACGGCTGTTTCCTTCGTAATGCCGATGCAGTTTGTAATGATTGCGTTTTCGGTAGGAAGCGGTGTCGGTGTCAATTCGCTTATATCGCGAAAGCTCGGTGCTCAGAAAAAGGAAGAAGCCGATTCCGCCGCAAGTGCAAGCGTAAGGATCGCTTACTTTAACTACATACTATTTTTGCTTATAGGATTATTCGTAACGGTTCCGTTTATGAACTACTACACTTCAGATCCGGTACTTCTCGGATATGGAGTAAGCTATATGCGCATAGTAATGTGCTTTGGAATTTTCCTTTCGCTTGAGATAATGCTCGAAAAGATAATGCAGGCAACGGGAGATATGATATCTCCTATGATATGTTCTCTGTCAGGTGCTCTGACAAATATCATACTTGACCCTATACTGATATTCGGACTGTTCGGAGCTCCAAGACTTGAGGTAAGAGGGGCGGCAATAGCCACTGTGATCGGGCAGGTAGTGAGCTTTATAGTTGCAGTTTCAATCCTTATCAAAAAAGATCATGCGGTTAAGATAAAGCTGCTCGGATATAAGATGAAATTCAAGGTATTTGCAGAGATATACAAGGTTGGATTTCCATCAATCATAATGCAGATCATAGCATCGGTCATGCTTATCGGCTTCAATACGATACTTGCGGCGGAAACCACTGCGGTTGCGGTGCTCGGAATATATTTCAAGCTGCAGTCGTTCATATTTATGCCTGTATTCGGGCTCAATCAGGGGGCGATGCCTTTGATGGGCTATAATTACGGAGCAAAGAACAAGGCAAGACTGATCAAAACCTTCAAGCTGGCGCTTCTTGCGGCACTTGTAATAATGACGCTTGGAACAATGATGTTCCAGCTTATTCCGGATCTTCTTCTGCGCCTGTTTAATGCAGGTGACGAAATGCTGAGAATAGGAATTCCGGCGCTCAGGATAATAAGCATATGCTTTATACCGGCGGCGTTTGGAATAATAACCGCCACATTCTTTCAGGGAACCGGACATGGCTTTTACAGTCTGCTGGCGTCTCTGATAAGACAGCTTCTCAGTATACTTCCGCTCGCATTTATCTTATACAGATTAAAGGGCGTGACAGGAGCATGGTTTGCATTTCCGCTCGCAGAGATACTTGGATTTACGTTTTCTGCGGTAATGCTTTACCGTCTCTATAAAAAAGAAATAAAACATTTAGGCTTGGCAGATGCCGAATAAGATTTTCTCCGAAAGGTAAATGGTGAAAAAATGAAACTTGGTATTGATATAGGCTCGACAACCGTAAAGCTCGTCCTTGCCGATACTGGCGGGAATATAATTTATTCTCGCTATGAACGTCACATGTCAGACGTAATGGAAAAGTTTTCCGAGCTGATGGACGATCTCTATTCAGAGTTCGGTAATATTGAAATAATGCCTGTAATTACAGGCTCCGGGGGCCTTGCGCTTGCAAACCTTATCGGAGTGCGTTTTGAGCAGGAGGTAATATCATGCAGTAAAGCCGTAGAAACGTTGATTCCGGAGACTGATGTCGCAATAGAGCTTGGCGGAGAGGATGCCAAGATAACTTTTTACGGTGCAACAGTCGAGCAAAGAATGAATGGCACATGTGCAGGCGGCACAGGCGCATTTATAG
>JAEXBK010000020.1 GCA_023394035.1 Bacillota bacterium | reverse complement strand
CATACAGTGCCACGTTTGCGACAGAAAGAGCTTTGTTTACCGTGCTGCCTCCGTCAAAATTATCCACATCATAGCTGCGCTTTGTCCAGACTACATTATATTTTTCTGCGTTCAGCCTATAAATTCTGCGTATTCTTGCACCTTCACGTCCCCTTAGCTGCTGCATCGTAAGCTTTGATACATCTTCATCCTTGAAGCGCAATTGATACATCTTTCTGGCAACAGAAAGTCTGGAACGATTGTTGGAAACTAATTTTGCTTGATTTTCAAGGAACTTTGTCGAATGTGCGAGCGCTCTTCCGTGTGCATAGTTACGAACGCCCCGTTCACCCACCCAAACTATTGATGTTCCTATCTCCCCTATAAGCTCAACGGCTCGGTGACTGATATCTGTCCCGGGGCCGAGTAGCAGCACTCCGATCATAGCTGCCGGGATCTTAACCGTTCCTCTATAATCTGCAACAGCGATTGCACCGTCATGCCTGTTGATTTTTGCATGTTCTATATAGAAAAAACTGACACGATCACTAATCTTAGGCAATTCATTCAAAGCGGTCTTCTTTGATAGGGATTTTTCTTTCATTTTCAATCCACCATATGAATTACAGACATGAGTCCAAACCCGTAAGCCTTATGTTTCCCTATGCCTTGCGAAAGCATTTCACGGAATTTTTCAGCATCTGAAACAGTCAGCTTTCCCTGATAAACGGATTTTACAAATTTTATATTCGAGGACTTTGCTTTTTTTAATATAAGCACGCCCTTTTCAGCAATCGTAAACTCCTCAAAATTAAGCTCAAAACCGTTTTTTTCAGCTCGTTCCATAAGGTAATCCATTCTGGACTTATCATCCTTACACGGCACCACTCTTCCTCTGTTCCCGACACCTTCCGATTTGCTTATGACAGGGTTCAACGTAACCTTAAAGAACATTCTGTCCCCATCTTTAATAGAGTTGAGAAACGGCTCGTAATCCTTTGTTGCGGCAGTGTTTTTGACCCCGTATCTCTCAAGCATATCCTTGTCAGGAATACTTTGACTCACGATTGTCAGATAATCTTTCCCATGAAGCTTATCCATCCTCCATAGCTTTCTTGTTCTGATCTCATTCTTCTCATCGGGGAAACTGTCTTCGACCCAGCTGTGAAAAGCGCCTACATGTGTAAGATCTCTTATTTTTGTGCGATCCTCCGTATCAACTTCCACTCTCGATATATACATATTATTCTCCCGTATAATTATTTACCTTAACGCTCATAACCGATTCATATCTGAATCCGAATTTCCTTTCCGACTGGGAAAAAGAACGCACTCGGTCTTTTCTCAAATAGCTTGTTTTCGCATCTGATAGCTTTGAGTCTGCAAATATTTCAAGAGCAATTTCTTCATTGTGATTCTGCGTCTTATACCATTCAGCAGCCTGCCATTCGCATTCCGAAACGCTTTTGAGGGCATCCTCCACGGATTCGCCCAATATGAAATCCGCCGGCAACGGCAAGGCTCTTCTCCCCATAAACGGCTGAAAATATGGGCGTCTGACAGCATCAAAAATCGCTTCCATGTATTTATCGTCATGATGAGAAATTGCAACGACAAAGACCGCGTCTTCAAGATAATACCTGTTAGTCACATATGTACGCTCCGCCTCTCCGTTCTTTTTATACTTATGCACCGTATGGTAATCTCTGCAGAGATTGCCCGGCTGATCTATTCTCACTGCAAAATCAAGTTCGTTTAGCCTTGAGATTTTTTCATCTTCGTTTCGCTTATAGCCAAAACTCGCAGCGATCATACCGATTACAGCGCTTTTTGACGGATAAAAATCGGTGTGCCTTGTCTCGAAATTTGAATCAGTTCCCCATGATTGAAGCGGTCCTGAAAATTTCAATAAAATGGTTTTCATTTTACTCACCTTTTACTGTAGCTCGACCAATAATTTCTCAGCCATATCCTCGGCAAGCTTCTTTATCGATGATTTTCCTTCGCCGATTACGTCTAATCCCGTTACCTCCGCTGTGCATACATACATGCTTGAAGCTGGCTCGTTAACGAATTTGCCCACATTGTTGTGCTCACAAATCAGCTTTTCGATTGATTTCTTCACATATCCGTCCGTGCTCTTCACCGGGCTTTCGAAGGCATTAACGAGAGTTACCGGGCGATCATTTCTCAGCGTTACCAAAACCAATTGAGGTAAGGTTTGATTAGCAAAAGTATTTATCTTCCCCGTAGGCATTGAATTAGCAAAGGCATCTATAAACAGCTTAATTGCATTTACTGCCGCTTCTTTATCACCGAGCTGATTGACAAATTCATGAACGGCAATATTAGCATATCTATAGAGTGTCGCAGAGTTAAACTCGATATTTCCAAGCATCCCCGCTCCCGAAGCTGTTTCAGGAGATAAATCGTCAACTGCAGTGAAAAAATCAAACTCATTCTGTATAGCGTGAGTTGAAATGGCATGTGCCACCTGAGAAGATGCGTCTTCATTCAAAAGCGGATTCTCAGCCGCCATTCTTCCGAAAAGTGCAATGTCTATAGCCTGGTTGCTTTTTATAATTTCTTCTATTTTGCTCTGCTCTTCAATTCCTTCGATTGCTGCTTTCGCCAATTGCTTTGCCTGTGTATCACCTAAGAAAAATAACGCCTTTGCTTTATCATCCTTCAAACCTATCTTAGCTTTTTCTATTACACCTTTTGCCAAAGTCCTTGCATAATCCTCTTCAATCGAAGGATCGCATTCCATTATTTTATCTGCAACATACTTAACTATATCAAGAGTTCTTACTCCGACATTGCTGTCTTTTCCATTTTCGTTAAAATACTCTCTCATCGCACGCTTCCATGCCTGTGAGCTTACTCTCGCCCTTCTTACACCTCCGTATTGAGCAGTTTTAGGGCTTCCTGTATCGTCCCTATTAATATTTGATGGCGGTACGGTCTGAATAGCATGGATATCTAAAAATATTCTTTCATTATTTTTCATCTTTTCCTTCTCCTTTAATATTGATCCTATAGTAGTCTCGTGCCCATCTCAGTTTGACATTTTCGTTATAGCCATTTTCTATCCAAAAAAGATTTTCTGCAAGAAGTGGATAATCCACTTTGGCAGTTTCTTCTTTTGATTTAAGTAATTTAATCAAATGTCTTAAATGAATTTTCAGCTCATCAAAGCTCTCTGCGGTAATCATGGCATTAAATCTTCTGTCAATGGCCTTTGTTTCTTCGCCTCGTCTCATCATGCCGAGAGATGCTCCGAGTCCTGTGATATTTCCATCCTCCGGCATAACACTTTCATTCGTGCCTTGTTTATGCAACGCATACAGCTGAAGCGATGTTAGTATAGCATCCTCTTCATAGGTCAAAGCTCCGTTACCTAAAAAGTCATACGGTATACTCGGAAAGACCATCCCTAAAACATCTATATTCACCAGTGCGGGCTTACCTATAGAGTTTCTGAGCTTTGCACGAATCGCTTTTTGTTCAGGTTCGTCAAACGTTTCTTCAATCATTTTTATAATTGATTTTGTTGCCGCATAAACCTTTTTTCCTTTTGATTTTTCGTCCATTCCTACCTCCTTTTTTTAAGTTCACAATTCAAATAGTACATAAGCCGGTTAAACGCAGTAGCTATATTCTTTATATTACCTTTTTCATCATCCTCGATACCTATGAAATCACGCTTACCGCCACTCTCAAATAGGCTTTTTGCTTCGCGAACTATAAGCTTCTTTAAGGCTGATTTCCATGCTTCAATTTTTTCAGTTTTATCGTCGTTTTTTTCTATTCCTATAAGCCACTGCCTGAAATGTTTATCAACGATGAAATACATTTTTTCTATCTGCTTTGAAACAAATGAATCATCTGACTGATTACGTATTTCTTTTATATCTCTAAGGTAATTTTTATATGTGTATTCTATTGTCTTCTTAGTTTGATCTATCACGCCGTTTATTTCTTCAACCCAGCCGTTCTCGCATACATCTGTAAGAATAAAGTCACCAATCGGCAATGAGTCAAACAGTTCATCCGTCGGTACCCATGAAGTAGCATTTCCGTCGTCCTGCATTCCTACTGAGCAGATTCCCGTCGCAAATCCGGTCTCCCGGGATCGACTTACAAGTTCAATCAGCCAGTCAATTATGCCCGGACGATGATTTGGCTTATCTTTGCCATCCTTTTCGGTATCATTTCTTTTTGCTTCCTCCATGGTAACAAGTGCAAATGAACGCCATAATGATTGATTCTGTACATGCTTTTTCGGGGTGAATCGCCCTTTGCTGTCGCCGCTTTCGTTGTATCGCCAAAGCGTCATAGGTTCAAGAAAATTATTTCTATGCTCTATTTCCGGCAGTTTTACGATGCTGCATGTAAACGGTTCGTTTTCGTCAAATTCCGGGTCTATATATACAGCTCTGCTCCATGTCGTATAAAGTTCTGCAAGGGTATAGAGGTTATTATCTTTTAAGTAAAAATGTATTAGCTCGCTCCCCGTTTTCTCCCAGCACGGCTTCTGTATGTTTTCCGGATTGCCGTTTTGCTGATATGGCAATGCAAAATTCAACATCAATGTTTCAAAAAGGTTTCTACCTGTTAAGTATATGCCTCCTATATCAAACAGCCATCCCTTTGATGCCTTATATTTGGATTTTCCGAAGATAACCTTGTCCGATAACCCCACATAGCCCTGTAGAGTTATAAGCCATCTTGCTATTTCGGCATATGAGAGCTTCTCCTTGTTTTTATCTGCCGAATTTTCATTTTTAGGAGAAAATAACGATATCTTATTCCCACTTTCCGAGATGAGCCTGTTGATATTTTTACCTGACATCTCGCTCGCTGACGGTTTATTTAAAACCTCGCTTCTGATATCTTCTTTCGTAACCTGAAAAAAAGGATATTTCTCGTCAAACAGGAAGAAATGTTCTCTCCATTTTTCCAGATATTGATTGACTATATTCGGGAATCTACCCATTTCCCATAAAGTGATCCATGTATCATACAGTTCATCTCTGTATTCGTTTGCTTGTCCTTCATCCACGCTGTTTGTCGGAATATAGGTCTCGCCAAGTTTAAAATAATCATATGGCAAACCATCTTCTTTGAACCTCGAAAAAACCGTATGTAACACAGCTAACAGAACTCGCATTACAGCAAAATCCTGTGTTTTTGTGTCTCCTCCAAGCGCCTTGTATTCATGAGAATTTGTGAAAAGTTCATGTAGCGAAACGTCTTTTGTATTTCCCGCTTCATCATGTATGACGCTTATCCACGGTTCATCAAGTAAGTTAAATCTTCCCAAATCATCACTTCCTTTCTATCATTATTCCGAGTCTTTTATCATAGATCATTTTGTACCCGGCAATTTCAAATTCATTTTTTTCGTCAAAGATGATTCCCAAAGCCCCCTTGAGCCACTTTGATTCCTGCCATTCTCCCAAATATGTTTTGTTGTACCTTTCGAGTGCTTCAATGCTTTTATCTATATTGTATTCTTTAGAAAACAGCCTTGGCAGGTTCAATGTGTTCCTTGCTATGTCTTTTGCAATATCATTATCGCATATTTCACATGCAATATCTTTATTCCTGCCGAACGGACCGTACCCGTCTCCGATCTTCTTCAGTGCAATAACTTCTATAATATCCTCTCCGTCTCTTACCTGTGCATATGCCTTTTCGTCACTATCTTCAGAAATTGTGTTTTTCAACCACCCGATCAAATTCTGACCGCATTTGTTCTCAAACGGATCGCCTATTCTGTATGTGTTCGCTTGACGCTTCTTTGACTTCATTTCACTATTATAGCGTTCCTCTCTCGCCAAATACTTTTCCTGCAAGTCCTCTCTAATCGGGACTTTATCTTCTCCGTACACAAGTTGCACAAGTCTCGAAATATCTAATGGCAATACGATCTGATCCGGCAGAAAATGCTGCGTCCTTGTAAGCAGATAATCGCCATATATGACTGCAGCGCCCTCTTCAAATTCGAGGTCATCGCTGCATCCGAGCACATAGCATACGGCATCTTTGAGATTGCCAGGTCTCTCTATATAGTGTCTATGTAATCTGCCTATTCTCTGAATAAGTAAATCCATCGGGGCAAGATCGCTTATCATAACATCAAAGTCTATATCGAGCGACTGTTCAAGCACCTGAGTTCCTATAATTATTTTCTTATATGGTCGATTTCCGTTTTTTCCAATTGAGCGAATAAGGTTTTCTTCTTTTTGGGCTCTGTCCGCTGCAATGAATCCCGAATGGAATACCTCTACATTTTCTTCTCCGAAGTATTCGGAGAGTATACGTCCCAATTCCTGAGCCCTTTTTACCGTATTCAGAACCATGCCGACAACGCCACCGCCTGATATAAGATTCTCAATTAGCCCTATCAAGTTGTCGTCATTTATTCGTACGATCTTTACCTTTTTTTCGTTGCTTATCTTGGAGTTTTTATACTGCTTGATTTCACATCCGTCATTATATGTAATCACAGGATATGCTTCGCCGCCCATTCCTTCAAAATTCAACGTTTTATAACCTAAACCAATCATATAATTTTTGATCAGTTCCAGTCTTTTCTCTGAAGGAAGCGTTGCAGAGAGCAGTATGACCGGGATTTTGTACGCCCCCATCCACTTAATCGCCTGAAGCAAGTATTGATTCATATATGCGTCATAGGCATGAACCTCATCGATTACGATCACCTTCTTGCTGAAGCCCAGATGTCGCAATGCTAAATGCTTCTGTTTTAAGGCAGTCATCAAAAACTGATCTACCGTTCCGACCACAAATTCGTCAAGCACTGCCGTTTTGCGCCCGGAAAACCAGTTATTTACCGTAACATGAGTTTCCGCCTCGTCGTAAATATTCTCTGAATCAGGCAAATCCGAAAAAGTCTTATTTAAATATGCCTTTGAGTGTGATAGCCTTAAAGAAACCGTTCCGTTATCTTTTCCAACGCTTTCGAGCCAAGCTAATATTCTAGGAAATATTCCGTTTGACGTTGCTTGCGTCGGAAGGCCAAAGAAAACGCCGTTACAGCCAAGCTTGTATGAAAGTTGTTCAGCCGCTATCAGCGCAGCTTCTGTTTTTCCTATCCCCATCGGAGCTTCGAGTATATAGATGCCAGGTTCACAGGTTTCCTCAATGAGTTTTGAAAACATTTCCTGCACATCCCGCGGGCAAAAGCCAAATCGTTTTTTATATGCAGCATCAATATCCCCTATATGATCAGGCACCCATGCTCCATTTGATTCCCATTCATAATATCCGTTTATGCGCAGTTCTTTGTCCGGAACTTCATCCTCATCTATATCTATGAGCGGGAAATACTTCTCATTACTCGCTATCCAGTCTGCCATAATCAGCAAACCCAACAAAATCACTTGTGCCGGTCTGCCGATCGTCGGCAATTCATCTACACTTGCAAAGCCTGACTCGCTGAGAGCCCATTCAAAAACTTCTTTCTGAGTCGCTTCCCAATGCTTGTGTATATCGCTTTCACTATCTTGCACTTGGTAATAATTTTCCGTATATCTATTTTGATCAAGATAGGAAAATTCCCC
Source organism: Bacillota bacterium (assembly GCA_023394035.1). GTDB lineage: Bacteria > Bacillota > Clostridia > Peptostreptococcales > Anaerovoracaceae > Eubacterium_B. The sequence continues at coordinate 3,196 of JAEXBK010000020.1, read as the reverse complement.
GAAAACCGTTGTGGTAATATCATCTGCAGGTTTACCGTGATGAGCCCCCACTATTGCAGCTATATCATCAGCTACTCCGAATTCATGAAGCAAATACTGGCTCGCAATATTGTGAGGTGTTTTTTGTCGGTTAGGCAGGCTGAGACTGTTCAAACCTTTAAATCCAGCAGATTCCAGCTTTTCTAAGATCCTGTCGTCGATTTCCGAAGAAATGAAGGAAGGTTTTGTTTGAAAGGCACTGCAGCTCTTACCCCAGTCGTGTGTTAAAGCTATAAATTTAACCAGGTTGATCGGGTTCACATCGGTTTTTCCCTTAAGCGAGTCTTTTATCAAGTTTTTTTGACCTTTGCTCAGCCATCGTTTCCACAGTAAAACGGCAACATTCTTCGTGTCTTCAAGATGTTGGATTAACGGAAGCCATAAAAGACTTCCGTTATACTTAGACTCTTTTTTCTTTGCCCACAATGCATTTATAGATTTTTTAATAAGACCACCTCCAAGCAGTTCAACAAGTAGAGAGTGTCCACCCCCGCTGACGCGGGTAAAAAGGATAGTTCTTTTATTTAATAACCCTTATTTACGGAGCACCCTCGCACATGCGAGTATTATAACCCTTATTTAATTATATATCACATTTTACTTTTGTAAAGTCTTTTTTTCAAATTATCTGTTTAATCCGTTTTTTCTCCGAATCATCACAGCCATTTCCGCATATACCCGTCTCTGAATCTCGGTGCTATGCTGAAATTCCAAACAAAGCGTCCGCCCTCCAAACGATCTGATCTTTAGTACCTTTTGTTCATAGCATTCCAATAAGGTTCCCCCTCAAACAGAAATTCTGCATCGTATCGTAATTTCTGCATATGTTTTTCCAAGCATCTGCACAGCCTCAATGTTTGTGCATCCTCCAAAAATCCGTTATCCACATCAATGTAGCGGCTTTCCACAGTCGGAATATATCCTTGCTTCGCCATTACGAGAAGCAGGGCTACTTCTTCTATGCCGCAAGGGTTCACTTCACATAGCGACACTATGCCACCGCATCAGGTAAATATACAAAAACAGATAGCACATAGATACTACAAACAACGCAAAAGACATAACACAACCTCCTTATTGCCATAATTTCGGGAAAGTAAAGTCAATCCCAAGTACATCGTCCGCTACTTTATAAGCTCTAAACCGCACGGATCTGTCAATCAATTCATGAAGCATATGCGGCTTTTTCACGACCGTAATATCAAACACCTTTATGGTTATCCCTGCTCTGAGCGACTCCGGCTCTATATACGCGGTCGCCTCTCCGCAGTTTTCAAATTCCTTTCTTATGTCATCAATAGCCTCGCAATACTCTTTAAAAATCGAGTAGCTTTCCTCATTCAGTTTTTTCCCTCTTGCAATACCGTTCTTTGCTTTTTCCACTTCTGCAGACACAACATCAAAACACGCCTTCATACTCGCCTCCTATTCCACTTCTCTCGCAAGACCTTCAAAGCCGAAATTCATTTGAACCCTGCCGTCCGTTCTGGTGAAGATTTCAAATGTATGTGACAGCTCAATAGCCAAACTAAGCTTTCTCGGATCATCTACCACTATCTCATCAGCCAGCACTTTTACAGATCCGCATCTTACAAACGGTTCGTGTAAAGAGTAGGTCACTTTGACTACCGGTGATTTTCTTGTAAATTTTCGTACGAGATTACAAATCCGTTTTACAAGCTCAACCTTCTCCGGAACCTCCTCCATCATCCTGCTTTCCGATGCTTCTATTGCCTCAATAAGTGCGGCAAATTCATGTTCTACTTTTATCATATACTACCATTCCTTTCTTACAAATACACTATATTTACATAATATTTGCTATTTTTTAAGTCGCCTCCTTTCAAAAACTTCCTCAGCCCCCTCATATACCCCAACCTGCTATCCTGCATGTCCGTTGCACTATACCCTAACCCGCTAGCCTCTATCCAATACCGCATAATATACCTGTACCGCGCAACCGTCCCTTTCCCCCATAACAAAAACAGCGCTGCCGCGCGCCGTTTTTGATTAATATTCAAGTTTTTGATCAGTCTCTGAAATTGCTACTTTTCGAGCATCTTTCTGTATTTATCGAGTTCAGCCTCATTTCCCATTACAAAATGTTCAGGTTCGATTTCAGCCCAGCGAGGCTTGTCGCTTTCGTAGCTGTGAACCGAAGGGTCGTAGACTATAAGCTTCTTTTGTTCCTCAAAATCAGGATCCGGCATAGGAATTGCCGAAAGAAGCGCCTTCGTATACGGGTGGAGCGGATGTCTGAACAGCATTTCCGTCTTCGCAAGCTCTACAATTACGCCTTTGTGTATTACGGCTATTCTGTCACAGATAAATCTCATCACGGACAAATCATGTGCTATAAACAGATATGTCAGTCCGCGTTCTTTTTTGAGCTTGCTCAAAAGATTAAGCACCTGCGCTCTGATAGATACATCAAGCGCGGAAATAGGCTCATCGGCAATTATGAATTCAGGCTGCATTATAAGGCTTCTTGCTATGCCGATTCTTTGACGCTGTCCACCCGAAAATTCGTGTGGAAATCTGTTCGCAAACTCAGGAAGCAGTCCGACTTCGAGCAAAGCCTTTGATACGAGCTCCGCCTTTTCTTCCTTGCTTATCCCCTTTCTGACATTGCACAGACCCTCTGCAACTATGTACTCAACCTTCGCCCTCTCGTTAAGAGAAGCCATAGGGTCCTGAAAAATCATCTGAATCTGCTGCGTTATCCTTCGGTCGAGCTCACTCGAAATTTTACCTGATATTTTTTCGCCTTTGTACGTTATCGTTCCTGCAGACAACGGATTTATTCTTATAATCGCCCTTCCTATTGTCGTTTTACCGGAGCCTGATTCGCCTACAAGCCCAAAGGTTTCGCCCTTATATATATCGAACGAAATATCTTTGACTGCCACAAATTTGTTTCTTCGGTTTCCGAATGTGACTTCTATATTGCTTACGTTAAGGAGCACTTCGTTATTGTTACAGTTCATTTCTCAGCACCTCCTTTTCACGCATCATGCGGATGTTTTTGATTATCTCAGGAGGCTCCGTCTGAGGCGCACGCGGATCAAGCAGCCAAGTCTTTGCTTTGTGCGTCGGAGACACTTCGAAATATGGCGGTCTGTGTTCAAAATCCACCTTAAGCGCATAAGGGTTACGC
>JAEXBK010000017.1 GCA_023394035.1 Bacillota bacterium | reverse complement strand
CACACCAACAGTATTTGAATGTGCCTTTTTCGCAAATTCATCTTCGTTTCCATTCCAAAGCGCAGCTTCCGGAAGATCTTTTCCACATTTGCACAAAGTATCGCTACAGTCACAGCTATCAACATGTGTAAGCAGATCTTCTTTTACACGAAGAGTCTCCTTAATTTTTGCTATAATAGCCTCTTTATCGAAGTTTGCGTTTGTAATTGTGGTAAAGAGGTTAACCGTTACAAGATGATTTATTCTCTCATCCACTCTTTTTCCTTCTTCACGAAGCTTGGTCGTTATAGCCGATAAACCCTTCGTAACATATATCAGCAAATCCTGCATAGCAGCAACTTCCGCAGTTTTTCCACATACACCAGCCATTGTACAGCCGGTTCCCTTTGCAGTTTCCTGGCACTGATAACAAAACATTTTATTTTCCATTCTTAGCTCTTCCTCCTCAGGTTTTATTACTCTCTTCCTTCCGAAATTTTTGCGTTTAACGCATCAAGCACCGCTTGCACTTCCAAACCATGAACCGCACATGCATCCTCCAGCGATTCTGCCTGAGACGCAGGGCATCCCAGACAATGCATACCTGCATTCAGTAACACACCTACTGAATCCGGGTGCTTGGTTATAATCTCTCCGATAACCGTTTTTCCATTAATAAATGTATTTTCCATAATCTTACCTCCTGATTTCTTGACTTTCTCTTTATATTCTAATATGATATTAGCAACAATTATGTTGTTTGAACAACTAAAGGTGATTTTATGAATTATTTTTTTCTATCAAATACAAATCTCTTCCACGGAATCAGAGAAGATGAAATTAGACATATACTTTCCTGTATGGACGCCAGAGAAAAGATTTACAAAAAAAATGAGACAATTTTTCGTGCAGGCGATCCCGTACACGAAATCGGGCTTGTTGAATCAGGTAGTGTAAATATCATCGTAAACTTTTACTGGGGAAGCAGTCATATCTTTGGTCATGTAGAAAAGGGGAAAATCTTTGCAGAAAACTATGCAGCCATTCCCGGAAAAGAACTGATTTGCGATGTAGTTGCTGCCGAAGATTCTCAGATTTTGTTTCTCAATCTTACCAAACTGCTCACCACTTGCCGGAACGGATGCACCTTTCATCAGAGGCTGATACACAACTTACTTCAAATCTCAGCTCTAAAGAGTTTGAATCTTTCAAGCAGAATGATGCATATAGCGCCAAAAGCCATGCGCGACCGGCTTCTGTCCTATCTATCTGAACAGGCAACGGTGAATGGAAGTACACACTTTGTTATTCCGTTTAATCGTCAACAACTTGCAGATTACCTTGGTGTAGACCGCAGTGCCATGTCCAATGAACTCAGTAAAATGCAAAAGGATGGGCTTATTTCTTTCAAGAAAAACGAGTTTACTTTACACGATATACTTTGACAGTTTATGCAAAAGCCGCCTCATAAAGAGACGGCTTTCATTTTACCGACTAAAATGCTCTTTTGCAAATTCCATATCCTGAACCAATTCCACTGTTCCAAGATATTTTTTATTCTTATCCCTAACCGCCATGTAAGTTACAAGCATACTTCTCCCGTTTTTCTCCATCCAAACAGGAACGCTATCCCGCATACCACGCCTGAAGTCATTAAGAATGCTTCTCACCATCGGCTCAATCTTTGGTGGATGGCAAGAAAAAACTTCACGATCAATCGCCATTGCAGGACGCTTGAACACCTTTGAGCCCTCATTAAAGAAACGATTTATATTGTCAGCATCAATGAAGCTGATTTCCAGAGGAATAGTGTTCAAGAGAGCAATAAGCTGTTCTATCGTCATATGACCCCCCGGCATTACAACTTCTCCGTCAAGCGGTATCATCTGCCTAGGCTGTGCCGCTTCAGCTTCCTTCCATTCGGTGTCATCAACGCCAAAGCAGGCCGCATAGTCCTTAGAATCGTGATATATTCCAAACCATTCATCGTCTGTGAAATTCACGGCACATATAGGGAAAAGAATATTCTGTTCTTTATAGATCATCTCCTCTGCACGTTTTAAGACATTATCCAATCGGGTATTCCAGTCCGCATCGTGCTTATCTTCTTTAGCAAGCACTCCAAGCTCATCACGAATTTCGTCATCTACTGTCCACATAACATCGGAAGGGCCTGACACTCCGTATTTTACTTTAAGATGTGGATAGAGCAGATCTCCTTTCTTTGCATAATGAATGGATATTTCGCGAAGCTTTTCGAAGTTCACTTCATCTCTGCCTGATTTGAATTGTTCCAGCAATGCGGAAAATGCTTCATTCTCCTTTGTAAATGTATAAAGAGGATGTCCTTTTACCGCGGCTAACTCAGCAGCACGTACATTCTTATCTGAGTAATCCTTTGGAGCAAATGAATCTCGTTTAGCAATTTCTTCAGCTATTTTCTGTCGCATAACGGATTCTCCAACTGCCTTTTCTGCATTTGCGATTTTTTCCTCCCTTGTTGCGCCATGGAACAATGCAGAATGAACATCACAAAGCTTCTGCACTTCTGCAAGTGGAGTTCCCTCTTTTAGTAGTTCCTGTTCAGCTTTCATAATTTCCGAAGCGTCTACATCACTGAAGTTTTTTACAAAATCAGTACGTACGGTTTCAAGTGCTTCACCCTTACCAAGCCTTTTGAGATACCCCTTAAGCTGTTCCGTGCGATTTTCAGGCTGTTCCGGCTGAGAAACAAATTTATTTTCCATAGCACCTACATCCATAATCGGCATGTCCCCTTCAAGCTCAAACCCTTTTGATAAGAGTGTTGTAACCACATCCATCATTGAGATGTTCTTCATCTTTGCCCCTTTGGGAATTGTCATGAGCTTGCCAATTGAATTAAGCATTGCTTTTTTTGTTATTTCGGTAAATCCCAGCTCCGACATTATATCTATCAATTCCGGATAAGCCTTAGTAAGCTCATATACGCTCTTATTTAAATCTATATTCTTTGCCATAATAAATGCCTCCTATTGTCATTTCTATTTATACTATGATTATAGGAGGGCCACCGTTTACAGTATGTTGTCTGAACAACAAGGGTGAGAATATATGTGAGGATCATCAAAGCAAAAATTACTGCAATCGCGGTTATAAACGATTTCGTCCCGATAGCGATTCCTTTTTTCTCTTCTTTCACAGTTCTCACCCCTTCACGCCTATGCGCTTTTTATTATATTTCTGTAGAATTCGACTGCTCCTGCAAGCGTTGAAGCATCAACATTTTCGTCCACACCGTGAATGCTTGCCATCTGTTCGTGGCTTATTGTAAAAGGAGCAAAGCGCACGCAGCAGTCGCTTACGCGGCTAAAATATCTCGCATCGCTTGCGCCCGTCATTATGTATGGAACGGGCACTGCTTCAGGAAATACTTTTTTAACGGTTGCTTCTACAAGTCTGAAGCCCTTGCTGTTAAAATCAGTCACATCAGATGCAAAACCGGGCGACAATATCTCCGTCTCGATGTCGTACTTTGCCGCGATCTTTGATACGGCTTTGATGCTTGCGGGGCCGCCCTGATGATGCGAATATCTCATATTCCCCACGACAAAGGCTTCCTGCGGAAGCACGTTTCTGCCGTCCGAGCCCTTGCTCATCGTAAACGCTATAGTTGTTCTTAGGAGGGCAGCTGCCGTCGGAGATGCCATAGGCATAGCCTTTGATAGAAGCCATTTCATCTTATCCGCCTTCGAAAAAATCTTACCGAGCGGTCCGCTCATATAAGGTGCAAGGCGCTTAAACATCTCCGTTATTACAGGCGAAAGTTCAGCCTTGAAGCATCCGGATTTTTCTACTGCCGCCATGAACTTTCCGAGCCTGACGAGAGGCGTATTCTTGCCCGGAGTCGATGCGTGACCGCCCTTTGATTTCGCTATGAATTTGAGATCCGCAAAGCCCTTTTCGCCTGCTCCTATCATCGCAAATTTTCCCTTTGCTCCCGGAAGCGGCTCATCTAACATCATTCCTCCCTCATCAAGTACAAGGTCGAATCTGATTCCTCTTTTTTCGAGAGCTGCCGTTATCTTGTCGGCTCCCGAACCGTCAGTTTCCTCCGTGCATGCCGTTTCAAACCATACGTCATGTTCAGGAACAAAGCCTTCGCCTATAAGCTCGTCCGCAGCTTTAAGCATCGCCATGAGACTCCCCTTTGTATCAAGAGTACCGCGCCCCCATACCTTCCCTTCGGCTATTTCGCCCGAAAAAGGCGGATATTTCCAGTCTTCGGCATTTGCTTCAACTACATCGTGATGGCTCATCAAAAGTATCGGATGAGAATCCGACTTCCCTTTCCATCGAAGCAGGAGGCTTCCGTCAAAGTCCTCTATATCTGCAGCTCCAAACAGGTTTGGAAACAATTCCTTCAGCAGCGCGTGAAATGCGTCAAACTTTTCTTTATTCCTGACCCCCGTAACGGATACCGTTTCTTTTTTGATTATTTCCGAAAGGATTTTCGCATATGCTTGATTAATTGTGCTGTCCATTTTATTCACCGCCTTCGATATAACAATTTACGCTCCACAGGCAGTTCTCGCCTAAAGTGGAGCGTAATATCCGTTTAATTATTAAGTTAGAGAGCCTTGGCAAATTCTCTTCCGAACTCTCTGCAAGCCTTGATTGCCTCTTCGTCAGGAGCCCACTGGTGGCGCTTGCCTTCGCAAACGACTTCAAAGCCTGCTCCGCTCAAAAGCTCGCTGACCTGCTTTGCCGCTTCACCGCTCCATCCGTAGCTGCCGAATGCAGCAGCCTTCTTGCCTTTGAATTTAAGACCTTTGATCATCTCCATCACACCGCTTATGGCATATGAATAGCCGTTGTTGATCGTCGGTGATCCTACGAGAATTCCCTTTGACTTAAACACTTCTACGAGAATGTCGTTTTTGTCTGAATGTGATGCGTTGATTATCTTTACGAGCGTCGAAGGGCTTACTTCGTTAATGCCGTCCGATATAGCCTCTGCCATGCGGCGCGTTGCCTGCCACATAGTATCGTAAACGATAGTGACCTGATCCTCCTGATATGTATCGGCCCACTTGAGGTAAAGCTCGATTATCTTTTCGATATTTGATCTCCAAATAACTCCGTGGCTTGGGCATATCAGATCTATTTTTAGATTCATGTTAAGAATCTCGTTTACCTTCTTCGTAACGAAATTGCTGAAAGGATTGAGGATGTTCGCATAGTACTTCTCAGCCTCAGCAAATACCTTGCAGAGGTCTTCCTTATCGTCAAACATCGTTTCGGAAGCGTAGTGCTGCCCGAAGCCGTCGTTACTGAACAAGATGTTATCGCCTGTCATGTATGTAAACATAGTATCAGGCCAGTGCAGCATGGATGCCTCGATGAATTTGAGGGTGCTTTCGCCGATGTTAAGCTCATCACCCGTCTTTACGGTTACAAAATTCCAGTCCTTGTGGTAGAGTCCTCTGATAATTGACTCTCCCTTCTTTGTGCAGTATATAGGAGTCTCAGGAATTTCTTCCATTAGCTGCACGAGTGCACCGCTGTGGTCACTCTCATTGTGCTGCATTATAATATAGTCAATATCTTTTAGATCTATTTCTTCCTTAAGTCTTGTAACGAATTCCCTGTCATACGGTCCCCATACGGTATCAAGCAAAACCGTCTTCTCATCTCTGATGAGATATGAATTGTATGACGAACCGGAGAACGTTGAAAGCTCATCACCGTGGAACTTGCGAAGCTCCCAGTCAATCTTTCCGACCCAGGTCACTTTATCGGTTATTTTTTTGCCCATCGTTCATTTCCTCCATTCTTCAGATTAACGATTCTATTAAACGGCAAAATTCTTTGCCGTTATCTACAGTGTTTATTTTTCCTCTGATAAAAGAGGAATTGCTTACTCCTTTAAGATATTTACCCGCAAATTTGCGCATTTCACGCACGGAAACATATTCTCCCTTATTTTTTTCCATCGCCAGATAATGCTCTATGATCATCCTTTTTCGTTCTTCAAGCGAAGGTGGCCTCGGCAAAGTGTTTCCCTTTGCACCATCTGCAAGCTCTTTGAATATCCAAGGATTTCCGAGTGCTCCCCGTCCGATCATAACGAAATCGCAGCCCGTAAATTTCATCATTTTGTCCGCATCACCAAAAGACGATACATCACCGTTTCCTATGACAGGTATCGAAACTGCCTCTTTGATGCTCTTTATCGCATTCAAATCGGCTGTTCCGGAATAATACTGCTCCCTCGTTCTTCCATGTACAGCAAGAGCTGCGGCACCACCTGCTTCGGCAGCTTTAGCCGCAAGTATATGCACATTTTCCGGAGCTCCCGATATTCCTATTCTGATCTTGACGGTCAACGGTTTTGATATTGCGGAAGCTACAGCCTTCACTATATCATATATACGGTCAGGATCCTTTAGGAGCGCCGAGCCGTCACCGTTTTTTACGACCTTAGGCACCGGACATCCCATGTTTATGTCGAGTATCTCGTTTGGCTGATCATCGAGCATTTCTGCCGCACGCCGCATTATGTCAGGCTCGGAGCCGAATATCTGAAATGCTGTCGGCGCATCGCCCGGAGTCTTTTCGAGCAATGTCATCGACTTGCTGTCGCCGTAGCACAAGCCTTTTGCACTCACCATCTCCGAAACGGTCATAGCCGCTCCGAACGACACGCAGATTTCTCTGAAAGTAAGATCCGTATATCCTGCCATCGGGGCAAGGATAAACGGATTCTTGAGCTGTATGTTTCCTATTTTAGTTATATCTGACATTCGCGTTCCTCGCGAAGAAAGTGTTTTTTGTTTTTCTCGTATATGATTTGGAGTCCGTCAAGAGTCAGAAGCTTATCTACTATGTCTATACACTGTACGCCGGAATTGATCAAATCGGAAAGTCCGCCTGTTGCTATTACAGTGACCTTCTTATCGGAACCGCAGTACCCGGCAAGCTCTTCTTTCATTCTGTTTACGACAAATTCGCACATTCCCATATGACCGTATATGAGACCTGCCTGCATACTTTCGACGGTATTTCTGCATATCGCCTTGCCCGGATCATCGAGCTCAACCTTAGGCAGCTTCGATGTCTTTTCGAAGAGTGCTTCCGAGGATATCTTGATTCCCGGAGCTATCGTTCCGCCGAGATATTCCGCCTTATCCGTTACCGCGCAGAAGGTCGTTGCCGTTCCGAGATCTATTATAATCAGCGGTCCGCCGTATTTGTGGTGAGCTGCGACAGCGTTCACTATTCTGTCTGCACCTACGGCCTTCGGATTATCGTATTTGACAACAAGCCCCGTCTTTACGCCGCTTTCGACGACTATAGCCTTGCGTCCGAAATATTTTGTAGCCATGTGCTGAAGTGTAAACAGCACCGAAGGTACTACAGTTGATATTATCATATCGCTTATATCGCTGAGATTCAGCTTTTCGTATGTAAAAAGCTGGTTTACGAGCATTCCGTACTCGTCAGCGCTCTTTCGCGTGTCAGTTTCAATTCTCCAATTTGTGATAAGATTTCCCTCGTCAAAAACACCTATTACGGTATTGCTGTTTCCGACATCAAAAGCTAATAGCATTTTTTTCTCCTCATATAAGATGATCAGTTGACCGCACGTTCAAGTCGCTTAAGCGCAAGAGCGATCGTAAGCCCCGGAATTACTCTGTTTCCCATTATTTCAGCACCGAGCACCTCGTTTATTCTCTTAAGCCTATACTGAACGGTATTCGTGTGAATCCCCATGAACTGCGAAGTTTTGTTGCTGTTCATGCCGGCATCAAGAACGAAGGTCTCAAGTGTATCGATAAGCTGTTTTGCTTTGTTTTCTCCCATTTCCCTGTAAAATGCATCCAGAAGCTCGAAGTAATTCTTCTTAAGATGTCCGCCATGTACCTGTATGCCTATACAGTCCGAAACGAGAACGAGCTCGTATTTTGAAAAAACGCGTTTGAACGGGAATACGCTCTCAACAAATGTCCATGTCTCGCTTATAAGCTTGAAGCCGTCTGCCGCGCCCTCTATGCCGTCTGTTCCTGTAGAATGGAATATTCTTACGCTTTTTCCGATTTCCTTGACCTTGTCATAAAAATCTATGCAAACGCTTTTGTCGCTGACTGATGCCGCAGCTCTCGGTGTTTTGACGATTATGCCGTTTGTTTCTTCGCCTTCTATTATCCTCAGCACCTCAAACCCGGTCGTCATTTCAAAATCATCGACTATCGCTTCCGCATCGCTGCCGTTGATGCCTTTTGCATAAAATACGCTCAATATATTTTCCGCTTCGAGCGCCATTTCATCCTTAAGCGAATATGCAAGACTCTTATTGCCTCTTATCAAAGCTTTTATGAGTTCGGTCTTCATATCGCGTACAGGAGTGTATCTCCAC
>JAEXBK010000003.1 GCA_023394035.1 Bacillota bacterium | reverse complement strand
CTTATATTTGGAGCGTGCATCAATCAGATCTTCTATGACCTCTTTCGGATCTCTGACACGAAATTTCTTTGCTTTGAACATGCTGCAGAATGTGCATTTGTTGTGAGTGCATCCGATAGTGACCTGCACGAGGAGGCTGTATGCCTCGCTCGGCGGTCTGTAAATATCACCTTCGTATCTCATAACAAAAATTACATACGCTCAGGCGCATAAACGCCGAGAAGCGAAAGTGCATTTCTTATCGTCGTCTTTGTTGCAAGGACGAGAGCCAGCTTTGCCGTCTTTTCCTTTTCATCGTCTACGATTATGTGCTCATCGTGATAGAACTTGTTGAAGCACTGTGCAATGTTAACGACATGTCTCGTTATGATCGACGGCTCATAGCGTTCGCCTGCCTGCTCTATTACGGCCGGTAATGCATAGAGAAGCTTTGTAAGCTCATATGCCGCATCTCCGTTCAGATAGCTGAAGTCTATATTTGCCGCATCTGCTGCAGCCTTTACAGCATCGTCTCCGGCTTTCCTGAGTACGCTTGAGCATCTTGCATGGGTGTACTGTACATATGGACCTGTCTCGCCGTCAAAGTTGAGCACCTGATCCCAGCTGAATACGTAGTCTTTGATTCTGTTATTTGAAAGCTCATTGAAAACAACTGCACCTACACCGACCTGATGAGCAATTTCATCTACGTTTTCGGCATTAGGGTTCTTTTCGAGAATTATTTCGCGTGTCTTTTCTACTGCTTTGCTGAGTACATCCTCAAGGAAAACCACACGACCGTGGCGTGTTGACATCGTTCCGGCTTCGAGCCTTACGAGACCGAAAGGCACATGCATACAGCCGTCGGCACATTCTTCGTAGCCCATCAGATTCAGTATCTTAAAGAGCTGCTGGAAATGAAGCGCCTGCTGTGAAGCTACTACATAGATGTTCTTGTGGAATTTGTACGTTTCTTTTCTGTAAACGGCTGCCGCTATATCACGCGTTATGTAGAGTGATGATCCGTCCGATTTTTTGATCAGAGCTACGCCGAGTCCGTATTTTTCCAGATCTACAATCTGAGCTCCCTGCGATTCAACGAGAAGACCCTTTTCCTCAAGCTCCTTCTCGAAGCGAGGCATCTTATCGGAGTAAAAGCTTTCGCCGTTATATGAATCAAACTCTATGTCGAGCATCTTATATACTCTGTTGAATTCCTTGAGACTCTCGTCACGGAACCACTGCCAAAGCTCGACCTCTTCCTTTTCGCCTTTTTCGAGCTTAGCAAAAATAGCTCTTGCCTCTTCGTCAAGCTCCGGATGGTCTTCCACCTCGACATGGAATTTCGTGTAGTATTCGAGCAGGGTCTTGATTGGCTCGCGTATTACATCTTCCTTATTTCCCCAATGACGATAAGCGCATATCATCTTTCCGAACTGAGTTCCGTAATCGCCGAGATGGTTGATTCTGAACGCGTCATATCCGAGTGCTTCGTGTATCTTGTACAGCGAATTTCCGATTACGGTACTTCTTATATGACCTATGTGGAAAGGCTTTGCTATATTAGGCGAGGAGAACTCAACTATAGCCTTCTTGCCCGCTCCTAAATCGCTTCTTCCGAAATCGTCTTTCTTTTCGAGGACATCTGACAGCGTAGCCTTTGTAAGTGCTGTTCTTGAAATGAACATGTTCACATATGCGTTGACCTGCTGAACATCGGCAAAAATTTCATTATCCTTTATTGCCGCGGCAATGTCCGCCGCTATCATCTGGGGTGCTTTGCGCATAACCTTTGCAAGTCTGAAGCAAGGAAATGCATAGTCTCCCATCTTTGAATCCTGAGGGATTTCTATCATCCCCGATATTTCTTCCTGTGTCAGATCTGCAACTGCCGGCGCAAGTATCTGAGCTATTTCAATTTTATAATCTATCATTGCTTTCTCCTTTCAGGACTTCATCAGCTTTTTTTCATCGTTACGATAGTTACGCCTTCGCCGCCTTCGTTGTAATTCCCTGCGGCAAACGATGCTACCGATTTGTTGTGCTTGAGCATACTGCGGATTCCGTTTTTGAGGATGCCCTCGCCTCTTCCGTGTATTATCGTCACCTTGTCGAGACCGGCTATATAAACATCATCTATATATTTCATTATGTCTGCGATTGCATCGTCGAGATTTTCCCCCTGAACATTTATGCTCGCAGATACATTTGATGATTTTGCTCTGTACAGACTGCCATATTTTGAACTCGTCTTCGGCTTCTTTTTCTTTTCGCCGTCATTTATGAGCATTACATCATCGAGATTGACATTTATCTTCATCGCACCGATGCTTACCGTAAGTATGCCTTTTTCGTCGGGCAATGTCAGCACGCTTCCATTCTGAGAAAGTGTGAGCACCTTTACCCGTCCGCCTATTTTGATGTCGTCAGCCGAGACAGGCTCGCTGTTCACCTGCTGAACCGTCTTTTTTGCGTATTTCTCTTCGCTTTCGCGTAATCGTCGTTTTGTTTTCTCGTATTGTCTTGTACGCTCTCCCGAGGATTCAAGGCGTATAAGCTCTCTGAGCTCTTTCTGAACATCTTTGCTCGTCTCGCGTGCATCGCGCAGTATCATCCTTGCTTCTTCGCGTGCTTCTTCTATTATCTTTGCACGCTTTGCTGCAAGCTCTTCCTCCTTCGAGAGCAGCTTTTGTTCTCTTCGCCTCATCTCGCTCGATATTTTCTCGGCTTTTTCGCGCTCGGCTTCGGCGCGCTTTCTGTCTTCTTCTATCGAGCTAACTACATTCTCAAACTCTATGTCACCTTTTTCTATGAGCTTGTTCGCGCGGTCTATTATGCTGCCCGAAAGCCCAAGCTTCTTGGATATTTCAAAAGCGTTTGATTTGCCCGGTACTCCGATCAAAAGTCGATATGTCGGTGAAAGAGTCTCCACGCTGAACTCCATAGCAGCATTTATAACGCCTTCCGTTGAGAGTGCATATTTCTTAAGCTCGTTATAGTGCGTAGTTGCCATTATCATGGCACCGTGTGCGCTCAGTGTTTCGAGTATTGATATTGCAAGAGCCGCGCCTTCCGTAGGATCAGTTCCCGCTCCGAGCTCATCGAGGAGCACAAGCGAGCTTTCGGTTGAACCGCTGATTATGCTCACGATGTTTTTCATGTGTGAAGAGAACGTTGAAAGGCTCTGCTCTATGCTCTGCTCATCGCCTATATCCGAAAAAACATCCTGGAACACAGGTATCCGGCTTGTCGAGTAGGCAGGTATATGGAGTCCGCTCTGCGCCATCAGCGTCAGAAGACCTGCCGTTTTGAGACTGACCGTTTTACCTCCCGTGTTAGGACCTGTAACTATAAGCGTCCTGTAGCCTTTACCTATTGAAATATCAATAGGTACTACCCTTTTTTTATCTATGAGCGGATGCCTTGCCTTGACAAGCTCAAATACACCTTCGTCATCTATCTTCGGTGCTTCCGCGTCCATGCGTCGCGACAGCTTGCCCTTAGCCATTATGAAGTCGAGCCTTACAAGTATGTCAAGGTTGCTTCTTATCTCTTTATAATGCTCCGCAACTCTTGATGAAAGCTCCGCAAGTATCCTTGCAATTTCAGCCTGCTCCGCCACCTCAAGCTCTCTAAGCCTGTTGTTAAGCTCAACGACTGCCTGAGGCTCTATAAACAAGGTCTGCCCGCCCTTAGACTGGTCATGTATCATGCCGGGCACTCTTCCACGGTACTCCTGCTTAACCGGAATCACATATCGTCCGTCCCTCATCGTGACTATAGCATCCTGAAGCATAGCTCTGTACGCATTGGATGTTATGATCCTGTTAAGCCTATTTTTGACCGCATCGTTTGCAAGACCGATATCACGCCTTATTTCTCTGAGCCTTGGAGAAGCGCTGTCAGCCATCTCATCCTCAGTCAAAATACATCTGTCGATTTCTTCCGCAAGTCTCGGAAGCGTAACGAGAAGCCCTGTAAGCTCCCTTATCAAAGGCAGCCCCGGCAGCTCTTCGCTCTTCATGAAAAGCTCGGTTTCCTGTGCTATCTTGAGGTCATAGTGTATCTCAAGAAGCTCCTTCATCGTAAGTGTGCCACCCTTGTAGGCTCTTACGAGGCTGTTCTTTATGTCGTAAATACCTCCCGTAGGAAGCGGTCCTTTATGCACAATAAGGTCGACCGCTTCTGTGGTCGACCTCAGTTCTTCCTCGATTTTCCTTCTGTCGGTATAAGGCGACAGTTCAGAAGCGATCTGCCTTGAGGCGGATGAGCCCGCCTCTTTTTCGAGCATTTCTACTATTTTGTTGTATTCAAGTATTCTCAGCGATCTTTGGTTCATTTATAATTTGCCTTAATTCTGTCAAGCTCGTTTTTGAGCTTGATGTTCTCCATCTGAAGGTCAAAGAAGCTGCTTTCGTATTCGTTGCATTTTTCTCTGAGCTTCTGCATTTTTTCAGCGTCGTCTTTGATTCTGTCTCTCAGCTCACTGCTTACGTCTCTATCTTGCTGCGTAGCCTTTTTTGACTTTTCCCACATGTTCATGTAGTAAGCGTTGTCCGACTGCAGCTTCTGGTTTTCGTTCATTGCCTTTCCAAGCTCACGGCGCGTTTCGAAAAGTTCTTCGCCTATGTTAATAGATGCGAGCACAGCCAAGCTGCCCGCAGAAGTATCCGAGGTCATTTTGCCTACAGCTTTCATCTGTTCATCGACATGCGCGGCTATGTTGCGGATTTCTTCTTCGCTCTTATCTCCGGATATAGTATATTCCTGTCCGTAGATTTTTACTGTGACCTTGCTCATCTTAACCTCCCGATTCAAACAAAATTAATTATCTCTGATAGTGACTTTGATATTTTCTTTAAGAGCGGCAAGTATACCTGAATGTGCCGCATCCGTCTCCTCATCCGTAAGAGTTCTGTCATCATGTCTGTAAGTCAGGCTGAAGGCTACGCTCTTCTTTCCGTTTCCTACCTGCTCGCCTCTATATACGTCAAAGAGTTTGACCGATCTCAGAATCTCACAGCCTGCCGCCTTGATCGTATTCTCAATTGAAGCAACTTCCGTATCTTCGTCTACTACCATAGCTATATCGCGTGTCATTGCAGGGTATTTAGGCGGCTTTGCATAATGTATCTCGTCTACGGTAAATTCCATCAGATTTGCAAAGAAAAGCTCCGCACAGTATGCGCGCTCTTCCAGTCCATAATTCTCCGCAACGTCAGGATGTATCTCGCCCATAATTCCGAGCTCGACATTTTCGCCCTTTTCGGTAGCCTTTACTATTCTTGCACAGCGTCCCGGATGGTATGTTCCGTATTCGCTCTCGCGTTCAAACGAAACGCCGCTTATTCCAAGCACATCAAACAGCTTTTCGAGTATTCCCTTTAGGGTAAAAAAGCTCTCGTCCTTGCCGTAGATTCCGATCGAGAGGTCAAAATCTTCGTCAGGCAGCTTGTCTTCCCCGAGGAAGCTCTTTGAGTATACCTTGCCGATTTCAAATGCGCGTGCAGCCTCTATGCTCCGTGCGGAATTTCTTGCGAGTACCTCGAGCATTCCGGGTGTAAGGACGGTTCTCATCTCAGCCGTATCCTCACCCATAGGATTGATGATCTTTACGGTATCATGTTCCCATGAATCCTCACCGATACGGCATGCATCGAGAATCTTACCGTTTATGAATGAGAACGTCTGAATCTCGCTTACTCCGAAAGCGCATAGTATGTTTCTTACCTTCTTGCGAAGCTCCCAGCTCTTTGAATTTTTTACCTGTGTCGGAAGCTGCGGAAGTGTGTTCGGCAGATTGTCGTATCCGTATATTCTCGCTATCTCCTCTACATAATCCACCTCTTCAAGAAGGTCCTGTCTTACCGTAGGAGGGGTTACCGTCATGTCATCTCCGTCGCCTTCAATCTTCATTTCGAGCGAGTTGAGTATCTTTTCCATTTCTTCTCTCGAAAGCTTTGTTCCGAGAACCTTGTTTATACGGCTGACTCTTGCCGTTACTACAGGTGCCTGTTCAGGTGCTTTATACACATCTACCGATCCCGAAAGAACAGTTCCGCATTCAAGCTCCTCTATCAGTCTGCATACTCTGTCGGCTGCGTCATCGCAGAGGTTAGGATCTATGCCCTTTTCATATCTGCCGGAGGCTTCTGTTCTCAGTCCGAGCTTCTTTGATGTCTGTCTTACCGATGAACCTACAAAGTTCGCCGACTCGAGCACTATCGTCTCTGTATCTTCAAGTATTTCGGAGTTAAGTCCACCCATAATTCCTGCAATCGCAACAGGCTTTTCGGCATCGTTTATCATGAGCATCGAGGAATCAAGGGTTCTTTCGGCTCCGTCGAGAGTCGTAAATTTTGCTCCGTCTTCTGCTGTGTCTACTATTATCTTCTTGCCCGCAAGGCTTCTTATATCAAAGGCGTGGAGCGGCTGACCGTATTCGAGCATTACAAAGTTCGTAATATCAACGATATTGTTGATCGGGCGCATTCCCGCAGCCATAAGACGCTTCTGAAGCCACCAAGGCGACTGTTCGATTTTGACATCTTTGATCACTCTTGCCGTGTATCTCTTGCAGAGGTCCGAACGAACCTCTACGGATATAAAGTCTTCCGTTCTTTCTTCTGATGCGGCGCTTAATCTGTCAGGATAAAGAAGCTCTCCGCCGAATGTCGCGGCAGCTTCCCTTGCCATTCCGAGCATAGATAGGCAGTCAGGTCTGTTAGGTGTTATTTCAAAATCAACTACCGAATCCTTCAGGCTCATCGCTTCGTCAATGTTCTCGCCTAAATATCCGCTCCAATCTCCCGGCAGAAGCCAAAGTCCGTCCTTTGAGTCCATAGGAGCAACCTTGTCGGAAAAGCCGAGCTCCTGAGGTCCGCACATCATCCCTGCCGATGGAACCCCTCTGAGCTCGCCGGCCGTTATCCTTACTCCGTCCTCTGTCTTAGGCTGACCGTGAAGCGGTCCCGGTACCTTTGATCCGTCAACCGCAACAGGAACAAAAGCACCTTCAAATATATTTGCGGCTCCCGTCACTATCTGTATGCTTTCGCTTCCGAGGCACACCTGACATATCGAAAGTCTGTCGGCATTCGGATGCTTCTCTATTTTATCTATGCGGCCTATCTTGACATTTTCCATTCCCGTACCGAGTTCTTCAACGGTCTCTATGTTAGAGCCGCTCATTATCATATGGTCGCAGAATTCCTTGTCCGAAGGCCACTCTCCTAATTTTACGTAATCCTTTATCCAATCTATAGAAACTAACACTATTATGCCTCCTATTTGAACTGCTCGATAAATCTCATATCGTTTTCGTAGAGCAGTCTTATATCGTCAATACCGTATTTGAGCATGGCTATACGCTCTACACCCATTCCTACTGCAAATCCGGTGTATTTGTCGGTATCGATACCTCCTGCCCTGTGAACATGCGGGTGAGTCATGCCGCAGCCGAGTATCTCTATCCAGCCGCTGCCCTTGCACACATTACAGCCCTTGCCGCCGCATTTGAAGCAGGAAACATCCATTTCGGCACTCGGCTCGGTAAACGGGAAGTGGTGAGGTCTGAACTTCGTCTTTGTCTCAGGTCCGAAAAGCTTCTTTGCCATAAGGTCAAGAGTTCCCTTAAGATCAGCCATCGTGATGCCTTCGCCTACTACCATCATCTCTATCTGGTGGAATGTATGGGAGTGTGTAGCATCCGGAGTGTCGCATCTGTAGCATCTTCCCGGAATTACGATCTTATACGGAACAGGGAGCTCATGCTCCGCTCTGATTTCCGCAGACGATGTATGAGGTCTGAGCACTATATCTTTTCCGATATAGAATGTGTCCGACATATCTCTTGCAGGATGCGTAGGAGGTGCGTTTAATCCGTCAAATGTATTGAATACCGTGTCAATATCAGGTCCCTCATATACCGAGTAGCCGAGCGAGCTGAATATATCCGTTATTTCTTCCGTGATCTGAGTTACAAGGTGCTTTACACCCATTTTGACAGGCGTTCCCGGCTCGGTAACATCTATTCGCTCTGAAAAAAGACGCTTTTCTTTTTCTGCTTTTTTGATTTCTTCGGTCTTCTCGGAAAGTGCCCCTGCTATTTCCTCCTTGACCTTATTCGCCATCTGACCGAGCACCTTCTTCTCCTCCGGAGGGAGCTTACCCATCGATCTAAGTATTTCGGTTATCTGTCCTTTTTTGCCGAGATACTTTATTCTGATATCCTCTGTATCTTTCTCGGATTCAGCGCCTGCAATGAGCGCCGTAGCCTCTTCAAGCAAAATGCTCAATTTTTCCTGCATAATATTATGACCTTTCTTATTAGTTAACGGTTTGTCCGTTGTTATCGTTTATCTTCCTGACGCTTGCATTCGTACATCAGTATTCCGGCGGCAACTGCGGCATTAAGAGAATCTATCCTCCCGAACATCGGAATCTTAAGGATCACATCTGCCTTTTGCTGTATTTCCGGCAAAACACCCTGTCCTTCGTTTCCGATGATCAAAGCCGTCCCTCCCGAAAGGTCGGCCTTTGAATACTCCTCTGCCCCCTCAAAGCCCGTAGCGGCAGTCTTAAGACCGAACCTCTTACAGACATCAAAGGCGGCTTCCGCTCCGTCCACATACATTACGGGAAGTCTGAAAAGCGATCCGGCCGCAGCTCTGACAACCTTCGGAGCAAAAGCGTCGGTAGTGCCCTTTAGGGCGATTACACCCGCAAAGCCTGCGCCGTCCGCAGTCCTTATTATCGTGCCTAAGTTTCCGGGATCCTGCAGCCTGTCGAGAATAATTATATTTCTTCCCCTGCCGTCTTCCCTCATAGAGCCTAAGTCATTCGCCATCCACTTCTTTTTTATGACGACCGCAAACACGTTTCTGCCGTGCTCCGTGTCGGAAATCTTATCATATAGCGAATCCGCAAGTGCAAAAACCGGAATGTTCATACTTTCCGTAAGGTCTGCGGTTTTAGGGCTCGCCATTGCCTCTGCTATATCGCCGCGCCGCGATACCGAGTCCCTTACGACAACCTCATCTATAGTCACACCTGCATCAAATGCGTCCTCAATAAGATTTGCGCCTTCGATTATGTATTTTTCGGATGAATCACGATATTTTCTTGTAAGCAGCTTCTGCCATCCCTTGTATCTGAGGTTTGCGGCAGAGTTAATTTCTATTATCAAGCTCGTTACCCTTAAATTGCGAAAAAGCCGGCCCTCGCCGGCTTTGATCCGCTAAATGTCTATTTCTTTAGGAACGGTGGAATCCCGAACATAGTATCCATCTCGTCCTCTTCAGATCTGGAAGCATTGTCAGGGAAAATTTCACCAAGCGATATTTCCGTTCCTGTAAGGCCTTCTTCTGTAGTTACTGCTCTGCCCTCAGGCTTATTTACGCGATGCGTGGGTCTAAAGTCGATTCTGTCTTCTTCAGGTGCATCTTCAAAACCCGTTGCTATAACGGTGATTGCAATCTCGTCCTTCATATCCTCGTTTACGGATGAACCGAAGATGAGTATTGCGTCTTCGTCGGCTTTTTCCTCTACCATCGAAGCGACTTCGTTTATCTCGAGCATTCCAAGGTCGTATCCGCCTGAAACGTAGAGAAGTATAGCCTTTGCACCCGATATAGATGTTTCGAGCAGCGGGCTCTCCGTAGCTGCCTTAACCGCATCCTGTGCTCTGTTTTCGCCGCTTCCGCGTCCTACGCCCATGTGAGCTATTCCGCGATCCGTCATTACCGACTTGACATCGGCAAAGTCAACGTTGATAAGCGCAAATTCGGAAATCAGATCGGTTATGCCCTGAACACCCTGACGAAGCACATCGTCAGCCATGTTAAACGCCTGAACCATCGTTGTATTTCTGTCACTTATCTCGAGGAGCTTATCGTTAGGAACTACTACGAGCGAATCAACGTATTTCTTCAGGAAGGAGATTCCAAGCTCCGCCTGCTTCTTTCTCTTTTTTCCTTCGAAGCTAAAAGGCTTGGTGACTACAGCAACGGTCAGTATTCCCATATCCTTGGAAACCTTTGCGATTATAGGTGCTGCACCGGTTCCGGTTCCGCCGCCCATACCTGCTGTTATGAACACCATATCTGCGCCGTCAATGACGTCCGCTATGGAATCTATTGTTTCTTCTGCGGATTTCTGTCCTACCTCAGGATTTCCTCCTGCACCGAGACCGCGCGTAAGCTTCTCGCCTATCTGGATCTTTGTTTCGGCACTGCACTTGTTAAGAGCCTGTCTGTCAGTATTTACTGCGATGAACTGTACCCCTTTAAGTCCCGCATCTATCATTCGATTTACGGCGTTACATCCGCCACCGCCTACTCCGATGACCTTTATAACAGCGGAATTATCCTTCCCTGATTCAAATTGCAGCATCTCATGCCTCCTTAATACAATTATACAAGTAGTTTATCATATGAAGCGCTGTTTTGCACTATTTTTTGTGATTAATGTGGTGCAGTTTTCGTTTTTTATGCTTTTTTCACAAATAATTTTTCGCGCCGTCTAATCGTCTTCAATTCCCGGTGAAAAAGACATATATTCGCTGCCTCCCATTTTGATAGTTCCGCGCACTATCGAGCTTTTGAAGAGGTTCGAAACGACCTTCTGCAGCTCCTTTGATTCAATCGAATTCATTATCTCCGCAGGGGTGCCCTTTACTATCAGAGTGTCGTAAATATATGCTTTGACCACAACCTTCGACATGTCTATTTTTTTGAAGAATATATCGCCCTTGTACATGGCTGATACCATCCTGAGCGTCATCGAAAGAGTGTCCTTTTCTTCTACCTCTATCAGCTCCCCGACATCCATCTTGCTTATGGTAAGTCCCGAAAGCAAAGTGAGTTCAGGAGGCACATCGGTCTTTCGCAGGATCATTCCGTTGCTGTCAATAACGATATATATATTGCCGTACGGTATTGCAG
>JAEXBK010000052.1 GCA_023394035.1 Bacillota bacterium | reverse complement strand
CCTTTGGCCACTCGGGAATCCCTCGACAACCTTCCAAATTTAGTACATCTTTGATCAACCGGAGTACCGATTTATTAAGATATCATGTTATGTAATTTTCTAATGGAGCTGGCGGAGGGAATCGAACCCCCAACCTGCTGATTACAAATCAGCTGCTCTACCGTTGAGCCACGCCAGCATATTGAGTATCAAACTAATTGGCGACCAAGAACGGGCTCGAACCGTCGACCTCCAGCGTGACAGGCTGGCATTCTAACCAACTGAACTACTTGGCCGCATTTGTTGACGCACTAATAGATTTTATATTATTGCGTACGGTTTGTCAAGACCTTTTTATTTTTTCTGGTCGGAACGTTTCCGGTTGCAATTCAGCTATATGAATTTATCATATTTTGCAAGTCGTGTCAAGGCAAAATAGCGCTTAAAATACAATAAATTTATAATTATTACTCGCTATTCACTCAATGCCAGAAATGACGCCTCCGTGTGCACATCTGAAAACACCGCTGTGCCTGATGTTATATCGGTTATAAGGCTTTTTATCCCTTCTTCATCCTCAGGTGCCGTCTTAATCTTAAGCTCGACCTTATCGGTAAAATTCAGTGCCTCCTGCTCAAAGTTCATATCCGTCCTGATATTGCTTATTTTGTTATATGACTGGTAGTCGATGATGGCATTGAACACGATAAGCTCGCACACGTTATATTTTTTTGCATTTTTCATCGCTTCCTTTGCACAGGCGGAATATGCTCTTGACAGTCCCCCTGTTCCGAGCTTAATGCCGCCGAAATATCTCGTTGCAACAGCCGCCACATTCTGAAGCGGAGCACCTTCAAGCGCCATCAGCAAAGGTATCCCCGCCGTGCCTAGAGGTTCACCAGCATCTGAGCACCATTTTTCGACCGGATTCCCTGCTAAAACAAAGGCAGGTACATTATGCGTAGCATCTTTGAATTCTTCTTTTATTTCACGAAAAAACGCCTCCGCTTCGGCACGCGAAGAAGCAGGAGCGATCGTTGTTATAAATCTCGATTTTTCGATGAAAAATTCGTTTCTGACTCTTTCTTTGATTGTTCTGTAAAGTACGTCCATATACCATCTCTCAGCGCCATAAGTAAAGATATAAGCGATTTTTGCTCCGGCAGCGGGTAAAATTCCTCATAAAAAACGAAAAACCGCGTTTCCTCGTGAAAACGCGGTCATATTACATCTATCAGATTTGAACCTTGTCAATCTCCTCACGAAGGAACTCATTGATTATCTTAATTCTTGTTCCCTTCATTCCGAGAGATCTCGATTCGATAACTCCCGCACTCTCGAGCTTTCTCAAAGCATTAACTATTACGGAACGTGTTATTCCCGACTTATCTGCTATCTTGCTTGCTACAAGAAGACCTTCGTCTCCGTCAAGCTCAGCAAATATCTTGATAACAGCCTCAAGCTCCGAATATGATAAAGTTTCAAGAGCTACCGATACGGCGTTTCTATGTCTCGTATCCTCTTCCTCTTCAAGAGCTATTCCTCTTGTAACTTCAATTCCTACTACCGTTGCACCGTATTCGCAAATTGCAATATCTGCAGGCGTAAATTCCTTATCCGCTCTTGCAAATATAAGAGTTGCAACCCTCTTACCGCCAAATATTACAGGCACTATAGTGTGATGCTTATTTGAGAGTGTGTACTCTTCTCCATAAATTGATCTTATTTCTTCGATAGTGATGTTGGCGTGAGTTTCGTGAATCTGAAGATATTTGTCGTTGTACTGTCTTGCTATTTCGAGTCTGCCTTCGCTCTTGTTGTATGTAAGAGGCGCTTCTTCGCCTTCATCAAAGCTCGCTGCAAGCACCTTGCCGCGTCTGTTCATGATATAGACATTTGCCTCAAGCATATCATATAATATTTTGCAAAGATCATCGAAGGAAACATACCCGCTTGCGCTTTCTGAAAGCACCCAATTCATCTTCCTTATTCTTGTTAGCAATTCATCATTCATCATCTTTTCCTGCCCTTCTCATTCTTCTGCCATCAGAGTATAAAACGGTCCACATCGTCTTTGTCGATAGTATCGCTGAATTTTCCTCTGACATATTCCCGATCGATTATTAGAGGCTCTCCGTTAGTTTCGGGTATCTCATATGAGATATCCGAGAGCAATCTCTCCATTATGGTATAAAGTCTGCGAGCCCCTATATTTTCAGTCTGTTCATTCATAAGATACGCCATTTCTGCAATTTCGTCAATAGCTTCTTCTGAAAATTCTAAATTTATTTTTTCTGTAGCAAGCATCGCCTGGTTTTGTTTAATTATAGCATTTTCAGGAACCGTCAAAATCTGAAGCAATGTTTCTTTGGTTAGATTTTGAAGCTCTACGCGTATAGGGAAGCGTCCCTGAAGCTCAGGTATAAGATCAGTCGGCTTTGAAATATGGAAAGCTCCCGCTCCGATAAAGAGAATATGATCCGTCTTAAGAGGTCCGTACTTTGTATTTACCACGCTGCCTTCGACGATAGGAAGTATATCGCGCTGAACACCTTCGCGTGACACATCTGCGCCGCTTTTGTATCCGGAGCCCGAAGCGATCTTATCTATCTCATCTATAAAAATGATGCCGTTCTGCTCAGCATTTGAAATAGCCTCATCTGTAACCTGATCCATATCGATCATATTCTGAGCTTCCTGCTCTCTGAGTATCTTTCTGGCCTCGCTGACTCTGACTCTTCTCTTCTTAGTCTTCTGAGGCATCATATCGCCGAAAATGTTTCCGATTGCAATGCTCATGCCTTCGTTACTCATGTCGAGCTGATTTCCTTTAGGGGCATCGGTCACTTCAATTTCGATAAACTGCTCTTCAAGAAGCCCCTGGCGAAGCTGCTGTCTCACCTGCTCGCGAGCCATCTCAATGTCGCTTTCGCTGCGTTCATCCTTAGACACATTCTGCTGGTTTTGATTTCCCTGCGGATACCCGCTTCCGAGCAAAAATTCAAACGGGTTCTTAGGCTGCTGATTGGAAGGTTTTTTCTTTCCCGGTATTATAGCCTCGATTATTTTTTCTTCGGCGAGCTGATCAGCCACCTCATATTTTTCCTTGAGCTTTGATTTCTTCGTTATTCTGATTGAGGCTTCGGCAAGATCTCTGACCATCGAATCAACATCGCGTCCCACATATCCTACCTCAGTGAACTTCGTCGCCTCGACCTTAACAAAAGGCGCATCCATGAGTTTTGCAAGGCGTCTTGCGATCTCCGTCTTACCGCATCCCGTAGGTCCTATCATCAAAATATTTTTCGGTGTCACTTCCTCGCGCATCTCAGGTGAAAGAAGCGATCTTCTGTACCTGTTTCTGAGCGCTATAGCCACCATTTTTTTTGCGTCATCCTGACCGATAATATATTTGTCAAGCTCCGCAACTATTTCTTTTGGTGTCATTGAATGAATACCCGTTGCTGTCATGGTTGACCTCCTTAAAGCTTTTCAACCGATATGCGGTCGTTTGTGTATACGCAGATAGACGAAGCTATCTTGAGGGACTCGCTCACTATATCGGCCGCCGACATTTCCGTATGATTAAACAGAGCATTAGCAGCCGCATAAGCGTAATTTCCGCCCGATCCTATAGCCACAAAGCTCTGATCCGGGCTTATTACCTCTCCCGTTCCCGATATTACAAGAAGGTCGTCACGATCTGCAACTATCATAAGAGCTTCTAAGTTTCTCATGCCGCGATCCTGTCTCCATAATTGTGCAAGATCCACTGCGGCACGTTTAAGGTTGCCGCCGTGCTCCTCTAATTTCTTCTCGAATTTTTCTGTAAGAGCAAAAGCATCGGCAACGGAACCGGCAAAGCCTGTAAGGACTTTACCGCCGTATATCTTCTTGACTTTTTTCGCACCGTTTTTCATGATAGCGGATTCGCCCATAGTAACCTGTCCATCACCGCCTATTGCAATATCATTTTCACTGCGCTTTACCGCACAGATAGTAGTAGCATGAAACTGAACCATTTATTCGTTACCTCCACTCTATAATAAGCCATCTGCGATTATTGCCTGACTCATGAGACAAAACAATCGCACGGCATTACAATTATTATTCCTTATACCCGCATTCATCGTTTGAACAAACATAATTGTGTCCGGATCCTTTTTTCTCCAGAAGGATGCTGCCGCACACCGGGCATTTCCTGTTTGACGGTTTGTACCAAAATACCGTCGTACACTCAGGATAGCCGCTGCAGCCGTAAAACAGCCTGCCGCGTTTGCTGCGCCTTGCAACGATTTCCTTGCCGCAATTCGGACACGCTACACCGATGCTTTTGATTATAGGCTTTGTATTTTTGCATTCGGGATATCCGCTGCATGCTATGAAATCTCCGAATCTTCCCGTCTTAAGAAGCAGCGGTTTTCCGCAAAGCTCGCACATCTCCCCGGTCGGCTTGTCCTCTATTTTGACTTTTTCTATTGCTTCGTCTGCTTTTTGCAGTTCTTTGGAGAAATTGCCGTAAAATTCCCTTACGACCTTTTTCCATTCGAGCTTTTTGATTTCGATGTCATCGAGGCTGTCTTCCATTTCAGCCGTAAAGCCGGCATCCACGATATCCGTGAAATATTCGCCCATGAGATCGTCTACGACAAATCCAAGCTCGGTCGGCTTAAGAGATTTTTTCTCTTTGGCTACATATTTTCTCTCTGAAAGAGTGCTTACTATAGGAGCATATGTACTCGGTCTTCCTATATTCTTTTCTTCAAGCTCTTTTACGAGACTTGCTTCTGTATATCTTGAAGGCGGCTGCGTAAACGCCTGCTCTCCCGTTACCGACAAAGCTTTCAGCTTCTCTCCTTTTTCGAGCACAGGTAAAAAGGCATCATCCTCTTTGTCCGCTCCTGCTCCGTATATTTTTCTAAAGCCTTCAAATAGCATTTCGGAGCCCACCGCCTTAAAGGTATAGTCACCGTTCTTTATAAATGCCGAGGTACTGTTATATTTTGCAGCCGTCATCTGACTTGCTATAAAGCGTGTCCATATCAGATTATAGAGCTTGTACTGGTCAGAGGATAGAGAATCCTTTATTTCCGAAGGCTCAATGTCTATTACGGAAGGTCTTATCGCTTCGTGAGCATCCTGAATGTCTTTTTTCTTATTGGAAAAAACATTATTTCCGGAAAACTGCTTCCCGAACTTTTCCGTTATAAGCTCCGCCGCTGCCGCTTTTGCCGTTTCTGAAATTCTGACCGAATCGGTTCTAAGATATGTTATGAGTCCCGTGGTGCCCCTGCCCTTTATTTCTATTCCTTCGTAAAGCTGCTGGGCTATCATCATCGTTTTCTTAGCGTTAAAATTAAGCCTGTTACCGGCTTCCTGCTGAAGACTGCTCGTAGTAAACGGAGGTGCAGGCTTGATGCTTCTCATCTTACTCGTTATTTCAGATACCTCGAAATCATTCTTCTTGAGCTCCTCTATTATATTATTGTTTTCAGCTTCGCTTCTTACGACTATTTTTTTATTCTTATATTCGGAAAGCTTTGCCGTAAAGGTCTTCTCTTTTTTGAAGGTTCCGGTTATGTTCCAGTATTCTTCGGGAACAAAGGCGTTGATTTCGCGTTCGCGGTCACATATGAGCTTGAGCGCAGCCGACTGTACTCTTCCTGCCGAAAGTCCCTTTCTTATTTTTCTCCAGAGAAGCGGACTTATCTCATATCCCACAAGTCTGTCGAGCACACGCCTTGCCTGCTGAGCGTCAACCAGTCCTATGTTGATTGCCCTCGGCTTTTTTACAGCTTCTTTGATTGCGTCCTTTGTTATTTCATGAAATTCTATTCTGCATTCGGAGTCGGTATCAAGTCCAAGCAAAAAAGACAGATGCCAAGATATCGCCTCACCCTCACGGTCAGGGTCGGTTGCAAGAAAAATCTTTGATGCTTTTGCAGCTTCTTTTTTTAGCTCCTTTATGAGATCCCCTTTTCCTCTTATCGGAATATACTGAGGTTCGAAATCATTTTCTATATCTATACCTAATTTGCTTTTAGGAAGATCTCTGACATGACCCACAGAAGCAACAACCTTGTATCTGGAACCGAGATACTTGCCTATCGTTTTCGCCTTTGACGGTGACTCGACTATTACAAGTATTTTGCTGTCCGCCTTTATATTTTTTTTGCTTTTTGAAGCAACCTTTTTTGTTGTATCTGTTTTTGACAAAGCCATATTCTCTCCTATCTTAAACCATATACCCGTTAAATGTTTATTTTATATGTCGTTTCTGAAATTTGCAATCATTACTTTGCCCATTTCGCAGTAAACATAGCCTTTTATCTCTAAGATTGTGATTATACCATTAATTTCGGGCGGTTTTATGTGTGTTATGTGATGTATTTCTTCAAATGTAAGTTCGCCGAACCGCAAAACAGCCTCTATTACGCTCCTTTCATCTCCACCAAGCGAAGCTTTTGGGAATGTAGTATGTTTTTGCGCTCCTATATCCGAAAAAACATCTTCAAAGAATATAAGTGGGTCTACATGCTCCCTTATCAGCTTGTTTGTACCTACGCTTGCCTCGCTCGTAATGTTTCCCGGCACAGCATAAAGACGCTTTCCCTGCTCGGCTGCGCACTCCGCCGTTATGAGCGCTCCGCTTCGAGTAGAGGCTTCCACCACTACAACGGCATCGGCAAGTGCACTTATTAGCCTGTTTCTTTTAGGGAAATTATACGGGCGTGCAGGCGTTCCAGGCTCATATTCGCTGATCAAAAGTCCCGATTCCGATATTTTTTTCTGAATATCACGGTTTTCTGCCGGATAAAAAACGTCAATTCCCGTACCGAGCACGCCGACGGTTTTGCCGCCTGCCTCAAGTGCCGATCTGTGTGCTGCGCTGTCTATACCTCTTGCAAGCCCGCTTATAACCGCCACTCCATGCTCCGCAGCACTTTTAGCAAGTCCCCTTGCAACAGCTATTCCGTAGCTCGTGCAATTTCTGCTTCCTACAATTGCAATTGATTTCATTTTCAGTATTTCCGTATTTCCACTTACATATATATTCCGGCAATCGCTTACATGCTCAATAAGGGCTTCGGGAAAATCAGGCTCGTGCCTCGTTATCATACGAATTTTCATCAGTCTGTCCTTTCCCTGTATCTAAGCGATTCATATATGTCACCTATACATATTGATTCCCGCCCGTCAATATCTGCAATCGTTCTGGCTATTTTCTTTACCTTGAGCAGAGTTCTCGGATTTAGCAAAAGCCTGTCATACGCCTCATCAAGTGCGGCCGCGCAAGCATCATCTGTTTTACAATATTTTTCTATACCTTTCTCATCAAGATCGCCGTTATTTTCATAGACTTCGTTGATGTATCTTTCCCTTTGTATTTTCTTTGCTTTTATTACCATTTCTTTCATTGCTTTGCTGTCAAGTATGCTGTCTTCTCCAAGCTCCGAATAAAGAGGTGTCGAAAGAGAAATATGCAGATCAATTCTATCAGTCACAGGTCCCGATATCTTTTTTCGATATGATGCAATTTCAGCTTGACTGCATTTGCAAATATGTCTTTTGTCGCCGTAATAGCCGCACTTGCATGGGTTCATTGCAGCTACAAGCATAAAGTTAGCCGGAAAATCAAATCTCTTGCCTGACTTTATCAGGTTTACGCATTTTCTTTCAAGAGGAATCCTAAGGCTTTCTATTACGTTTCTTTCAAGCTCCGCCAGCTCGTCCACAAAGAGTATTCCTCTGTGTGCCAGCGTTATTTCGCCCGGTCTCGGCGGGTATCCGCTTCCGTTCATTCCCGCTTCGCTTATACCTTTTCCCGGCCTTCTGAACGGTCTTTCGGTTATTATCTGCCGCTCTTTTTCGAGCATTCCCGCCACGGAATATATCGATGTCAATTCGAGTATTTCCTCATATGACATCTCATGCATTATACCCGGCATGCGTTCTGCCAGCATCGTTTTCCCCGTGCCCGGACTTCCCGTCATCAAAATCCCGTGTCCTCCGGCTGCCGCAATAACAAGCGCCCTTTTTGCGCTCTCCTGCCCCTTGACATCTTTGTAATCCAAGGTGTGTAAATTTCTTCTGTTCGCTTTCAGCTTTTCTATATCGCACGAATGAGTAATATTTATTTTTTCCTTCATATTCAGTATCTCCGAAACCTCGCTGAGCGACGAAACGCCTGCTATATCGATTCCCTTCACAAGAGAAGCCTCTTTAGCGTTTGATTCAGGAAGAAATACCGTATTAATTCCCTCTTCTTTAAGCCTTATTACCATCGGAAGGATTCCACTGCAGTGATTTACGCTGCCGTCCAACGACAGCTCTCCGATAAAGGCGCTTTTGTCGAGCATTATATCGCTTACCTGTTCAGATGCCGCAAGTATGCCTACAGCCATCGGCAGATCAAAATGGCTTCCCATTTTGGGAAGCCACGCAGGTGAAAGATTTATCGTTATTCTCCCGGTTGGGAACGCATGTCCTATATTCGAAAACACAGCAGTTCTTATCCTCGACATGGCTTCCTTTACCGTGGTATCTCCAAGACCGACTATATTGGTTACAGGAAGCCCCCTTGATATTGAAGTTTCAACGCATACCTTTACCGCGTCTATGCCGTGCAGGGAAGCCGTGATAACTTTTGACAGCATCAAAACACCTCCCTGATGTGATTAAGCTTGATTTCTATTACATCAAAGGAGTATCTCCCGTAATCCTCGCCGTTATCAAGCAAATAAAAGGAAGCCGTTTTGTACATCCTTTCGAGTTTTTTCTCATCTACAGCCTCCTTCGGCTCACCGAAGCCTTTTCCGCATCTCGTTTTAACCTCCACAAAATGGAGAGTATCGCCTTTATATGCGATAATGTCTACTTCTCCTCTCGGACATCTGAAGCCCCTCTCAAGAATCTCATATCCTTCCCTGTCAAGATAATCCGCCGCAAGCGCTTCACCGCTGTTTCCTATGACCTTATTATTCATTTTCCCTCCGTCTACCGGTCATCATCGCTCACTTCTATTATTATCATTTTATGAGATTTATGTCAAATTTTCCCAATAAAAAAGCGTAGCCATGCCACGCATAAATGTCAGGATTATCTCCTTCCGCTTAAATTGCATTATTAAAGCGCAAGTTTTTCTATCGCCTTTGCAACACCGTCGTCGTAATTTGTATCTGTCACATAATCGGCAATTTCTTTTATGTATTCTTCCGCATTGCCCATTGCAACCCCGATGCCAGCAAGCCTTATCATTGCAGCATCATTCAGGCTGTCACCGCAAACTATAAGCTCGTCCTTCTCAATACCGAATTTTTCCATTAGAAATGTGAGTGCGGACGCTTTGCTCGTCGTCTTCCCCCCTATCTCATTGTTGAGTAAAAAAGACGATGTCAGGGTTATTCCGTCTATCTGTCTGAGCTTCTGTTCAACGCCTTGCTTGAATTCGGTATTTGGGTAGTTTACGCTTATATTTTCTATATGTTCCCTGTTTTCTATCATGAATGAAAAAATATTTTCAACAGGTGTTCGCGTAGAAAGCACATACGCCTCATCGCGCGTCGTTATTTCTCCCGAGATGATTCCGTTATATTCGTGCAGGCTTATATAAGCCCTGCCGTTTGTAAAGATTTCGACATTTGCCTTTGATGAATGAAGCACATCGTGAACATTCCTTACGCACTTCTCCGAAATATTGTTTTCAAATATAGTTTTATCGTCAACTATATCAATTATTCTCGCTCCGTTTGATGAGATTACATATCTTATCTCAGGAACATCAAAAATCGCATCAGGAAGTGAGCATACGGCTCTCCCCGTTGCAATTACTATGTGTATGCCTTTATCTGCTGCGTCCCTAAAGGCTTTTCGAAGTCGCGGTGTAAAGTCTTTGTTATGATCAAGAGCGGTGCCGTCAAGGTCAAGACCTATCATTTTGATTTTTGAACCATCTGTCATCTGTCTTCACCCCTAACTATTGCAAGATATTCCGTGTTATATCTTCTTACGGCCTTCATGTTCGCATTCTCGTCATGACCCGGATATATGGTTATATCATTTTCCCATCTTGATATGACATCTGTAATCGAACGCTTCATTTCAGTCTCGCTGCCTCCTGAAAGGTCGGTACGCCCAAGATCTGTATCAAAAATCGTGTCTCCCGTAAAGCACACTCTGCTTTTGGCGCACATAAAGCAAACAGAGCCATGCGTATGCCCCGGCGTATGAATGACTTCTATTTTTTCGTCTTCTAAAGCAAATATTTCGCCGCCTTCTATTTTTGTGTCTACATTTCCTCTGTAAACGGCCGCATCTTTTGCATGCATAAACACAGGACATGAGAAAGCCGTTGCGATAGCGTCCACGGCACCTGTATGGTCATTATGCATATGCGTAAGAAGAATGCCTTTCGGTATGAGCATTTTTTCCACTATAAAGGTTATGAATTGTTTTGCAGCTGCCCCCGGATCTATGACAAAGCACTCTCCGCCTTCGCGGTTATATATCACATATCCGTTTTCTGCAAGATTTCCGCAAATAAAACGTTTAATTTTCATTGTGCCTCACATCGTTTCGTTTCAAGAGTTTATAAAAAAGACGCAGAAAGGTGCTCTCTCTGCGTCTTACGAGTGTCGTGAAAATAAATTATTCTTCTACAGAAGCTTCTTCCTCGTCCTGAACATCCTCAGCAAACTCGTCTGCCGGAGTAGCAGCCTTGATGCTTAAGCTGATTCTCTTTCTTTCGGTGTCGATCTCCAAGATCTTCGTATCTACTTCCTGTCCAAGCTTCAGTTCGTCTGCGATGTTTGCAACTCTCTTGTGTGCAACCTCGGAAATGTGTACAAGTCCGTCAAGACCCGGTTCAAGCTCAACAAATGCACCGTATTCTTTGATCTGAACAACTCTTCCGCTTACTATGCTTCCGACCTGATATTTCTCTTCTATTATGCTCCAAGGTTCCGGAGTGATCTGCTTGAGTCCAAGTGAGATTTTTCCTTTTTCCTGATTCATTGAGAGTACCTGAATCTTGATTGTCTCTCCAATCTTCAGAACTTCCTGTGGATGCTTGAGTTTTCCCCATGAAATTTCCGAGATATGAAGGAGTCCGTCGATGCCGCCGATATCAACAAATGCACCGTAATCAGTAAATCTCATAACGGTACCTTCTACGATATCTCCAACAGCAAGGCTTTCCCAAATATCCGAAATCTGTTTCTGTTTCTGTTCAAGAAGAACCGACTTATGTGAGAAAACAGCTCTGTTTCTTCTTGGGTCAACTCTTGTAACTCTTACGTCAAATGACTGTCCGATAAACTCATCTGCACTTTCGACATATTTGTCGGAAAGCTGTGACATAGGAATGAATCCTGTTACTTCTTTGTAAGCAGCAATAACTCCGCCGTTTACGGCTCTGAGAACCTTAACGTTAATTATCGATTTATTCTCATGAGCTTCGTTGATCTCTGTCCAGTGTTTGCTTATTTCGAGCTTCTTCTTGGACAGAAGAATGCTCCCGTCACCATCGTCTGTCTTTACGACCTTCGCCTGGATCTCATCGCCCGGATGGAATTCGTCCGTCAGTTTCTTCCCTTCTTCAAGAGTAACTTCCTCTACAGGAAGGATTCCGTCTTTTTTGCAGCCCAAGTTAACAACTACTTCTTTTTCTGTTACCTGGTGGACTTTACCTTCGACGATTTCACCGGCTCTCGGCAGTCTCAAAGACGCATCGATTTCATCCATAAAATCTGCCATGCTCTCATTTGTGGATTCAACCATTGTGTTTTTCTCGATAGTTTCGCTCATGTTGGCAATAACCTCCTCAATTATGCTTTCGGGCGTCGAGGCGCCCGCCGCAACTCCTATTCTATTATACTTTCGTATTTCTTTCAATGGTAAATCACTAATATTTTCAACAAAAAATGCATATTTGCAGTGTTTTTTTGCAATTTCGAATAATTTTCTCGTATTTGAGCTGTGACTTCCGCCGATGATCACCATGGCATCGACATTTTTTGCAAGTTCCTCACAGCTATCCTGCCTGAGTCTTGTTGCAC
>JAEXBK010000164.1 GCA_023394035.1 Bacillota bacterium | reverse complement strand
GGTTTATCTTTATTATGCCGAAGGCTCTCAGTATCATCATTGCTACAAAAGCGATTACGAATCGCCAACCGAGCAACGCCCACATACTCGCATTTGTGACGGCATGCTTTGTAAAAATATAGCTTAGCCCGAAAAGAACCTCGCAGCTAAGAGCACAGAGAGAACCTATCAGCATGTTGTTTTGATTGTTATTTTTCATATTTAATTCCACCCCGTGATTCTGTGAAGCCATGCTTCAAGCTCAGGACATATATTAATAAGTATCCCTCCGATGATGCAAGCACAAACAGCTATGATTATAAATTTCCACCATGTATGTTTCATTTTGTATCCCTTCTAAACTGAAATATCGCCCGCCATCTTTTGTAAACCCCGATTTTGTTGAGGTTTACAAAATCATATTAAAGCTGCAAATTATCCATATCTATTTTTCTATATGACAGGAAAAATACTATTGTACTGAGCGTCCATGTGATCGGGTATATCCAGTATGTCAATTCGATTGAATGGAAGAAAAGACCTGTAATGAATAGAACCGCAACCCTGACTCCACACCAACAGATCATCATGACGAGCATAGGCACGATCGCTCTTCCGAGACCTCTTAGGACAGCCGCCATCACATGCGAATATGATACGAAGCAGAAAAACATCGTAACGATTCTGGCACGCGCAACGCCGTATGCGACGACCTCCGGTGTGCTGTCAAACAGTGAAATGAGCTGCGGTGCAAATATGAACAGTAATACCCCGACTATTTGCGATGTTATTACCGTGCACATAACACCGAAGCGTATGCCCTTCTTTGTTCTATTCTTTAGTCCTGCACCTATATTCTGACCTATAAATGTCGTAAGTGCCATGCTGAAGCACGAAGTCGGTATGAATACAAAGCCTTCTATCTTGGTGTACGCCCCGATTCCGGCCATTGCCATTTTGCCGTAAAAATTTATGAAAGACTGTATCACTACATTTGATAGAGATATCATCGAAAACTGCAGTCCCGACGGCAACCCGTATCTTATTATTCTGAGCAGTATATCCTTTGTAAAGCCTATTTTCTTCGGTATCAGCCTGCAATCGTCTTTTGCGCGAAGAAGGTGTATACACGCCATGATTGCGCTGAGAACCTGTGAAATAACAGTTGCTGCAGCCGCACCGCTCACTCCCCAGTTGAACTGAGTTATAAATACAAGATCAAGTACAACATTCACCACGGAGGATATTATCAGATAATAGAGCGGATGCCTGCTGTCTCCCGATGCCCTGATGATTGATGCGAAGGTGTTATACATGACGATACCCGTCACACCTCCGAAATAAATGCTGAAATATGAGAGTGATTCAGGCATTACGTCTGCCGGCGTGTTTATCCAGCTCAATATTACGGGAGCCATAAGGACTCCGAATAAAGTTAGCAAAATACTTGCGGCAATTCCGAGAGCCACCGTAGAATGAACCGCCTGCTCAATTCGTTTCTTATCTCTTGCACCTATATACTGTGCTATTACAACGCTTGCTCCGACGGATAACCCTTCAAAGAATCCTATTACGAGGAATATCATATTACCGGATGAGCTGACCGCCGCAAGTGCGGAGGAGCTGACAAAATTTCCCACGATAAGAGAGTCTATTACGTTGTACATCTGCTGGCAAAGGTGTCCGAAGAATACCGGTATTGCAAAGCCTATTATCTTCCGCCTGTACGAGCCTTCCGTCATTAAATTTGTGCCTGTCATTCTTTTATCCCCAAATAATCTTTTAGCTTTGAAATATACAATTCACCCATTTTGCTGAGTCTTGTATTCTTTCTTATTATATATCCGACCTCCATAACGCAGTTCGGGCTATCGTCGTCACCCTTATACGGAACTGCTATATAGTCCGTGCCGTTCAGCTCTTCACATATTATGCCTGAGCATATAGTGTAGCCGTTCAAGCCTACCATGAGATTCAGCATTGTTGCGCGGTCGTTTACTTTGATCGTGCGCGGATACTCTTTAGTATCCATTATTTCCTCTGTAAAGTAAAATGAAGCGTCATCACCCTGTTCAAACGTGCAGCAAGGGTAGTGAATGAGCTGATCGTAGCCTATCGACCTTTCCTTTGCGAGCGGATGCCCCTTCCACAGATATACATATGAGTAGCAATCTATCAGCTTATGGAATTCTATATTTGATGAGGTGAGCAGCTTGCTTATCGCCTTCCTGTTAAAATCGCTCAGATAGAGTATTCCTATCTCGCTCCTCATACTCTCTACATCGTTTATAACATCCTTCGTCTTGGTCTCGCGGATAGCAAACTCATATTCACTCATATCAAAGTTCTTTACCATCTCGACGAATGCCTTTGTTGCAAAGGAATAGTGCTGAGTCGATACCCCAAATTTCTTTTTGATGCTTCCGGCAGGTCCGTATTTTTCCATCATCTCCTCATATGAGCCGTATACGGATCTTGCGTACAGGAGAAATTCTGCGCCGTCAGAAGTCAAGGTGACACCCCTTCCGCCGCGATTAAATATTGCAAATCCAAGCTCCTTCTCGAGCTCCTGCATCGCCCCCGTCAAAGAAGGCTGTGCAACATATAGTGCATCTGCCGCCTTGTTTAGAGATCCTGCCTCTGCAATGGCGATTACATATCTAAGCTGTGATAAAGTCATTACAAATACCGACCTTTCTCAAGTTTTTCTCTTAATATCATAATGTGGTGCGGCGTAGTTCCGCAGCAGCCTCCGATTATACTCGCGCCCTGCTCTATAAGCCCTATCATCTCATCAGCGAAGAGCTGCGGCGTATATGCGTTTCCGCTTCCGGCATTCGGTTTACAAATTATCGGAATTTTTACTGCGTTTTTCATCTCTTCTACGATTCTGCTCGTTCTCATCAAAAGCGGTCCGAACGAACAGTTTGCGCCTACCGCATCCGCGCCTTCGCATTCCGCCATCTCTGCAAATTGGGCAGCCGTGACACCTGTAGCTCCATGCAGATACCCGCTTTCGGTAAATGTCGCCGAAACGAATATCGGGAGCTTCTTCTCTCCTGCTGCTCTTCTTGCGGCTCTTATTGCCGCCCTTGTGCCTTCTATAGTAAGCATTGTCTCAAGGAAAATAATATCAACGCCGGCATCCACTCCCGCTTTTGCATCATCAAAATACGCCTCGTAATCTGCCCTTGGACCTATGTCCATAGCAGCAAAGCGTCCCGTTCCAAAATTTTGGGTAGCTGAAACCGCAATATCCGCATACAGCTTGCTGTTATTGCAGTTAGGCGAAAAAGTGTTTGAAAGAATTAATGCGCTTCCTGCTCCAAGATAAGCCCTATGCAGACTCACCACAGCATCATATGGCGCATTATGAGGTTCATATCCCGCCTTCAAAAGCTCCGTGCCGGATCCGCCGTCCATTATAAGTATTCTGTTTTCGGCAAAATATTTCTTTAGATCCATGATGTATTAATTATAGCAGATAAATTGCCTGAGGCATAGGTTTTGCCTATAAGTGTTAAAATAAAAGGATTGTGGACAAGAATTCACTTTCACAGCCAGCGAGCAGAATTTTTTTGCCGAAAAAGGCTTCACCAATGAACCACAGCGCTGCAAATCATGTCGCGATGCGCGCAAGAGCAACAATGCTCGCGGAAATAACGGCACTCGTCATATGCACGATGCAGTTTGCGCAGAATGTGGTAAATCTTGCAAGGTTCCATTCGAGCCGCGTGCAGACCGTCCTGTTTATTGTAGCGACTGCTTTAAAAAATAAATAAGTGACTCCTAAGAGAGCTGCTACACGAAGCTATACAAAATCGCTTCGCGGCAGCTCTCTTTTTGTGCTATAAGCCTTAATCCTCGTCCTTTATTATCATCCTGACTACAATTATAACTGCAGCAAAGAGAACCCCAGCGACAGGCCAAATTATCCACGTTCTGTGCCAATCGTCCGAAACAAACGACCATCCGAGATAAACTGCCGTAGCAAGCAGCCAATATATACCTGAGATTCTCCCGATCAAAGGTGAGTTTGCTTTTCTTTTCACGGTATAGTCGCCTTCCTGAAGCAGCTTGCTATAGCTCGATGATATAATCACAGCGCGCAGTATTAAGTTGACACCGATAGCCACCATGACGAGAAGAAATGAAGTCAA
Source organism: Bacillota bacterium (assembly GCA_023394035.1). GTDB lineage: Bacteria > Bacillota > Clostridia > Peptostreptococcales > Anaerovoracaceae > Eubacterium_B. Next base: position 4,702 of record JAEXBK010000164.1, on the reverse strand, counting down.
GGGAAGCATTATCACGCCGTCTGAGCTCAAAAATGAAGCTACAATGAGCGGAACGGCACTGAGCACGCACATGACTATGCCGATGGAAACTTCAGCTGTGTTCCTGTGTTCATTTTCCGACTTACGTTTATTTACCATTCCCGTAATGCCGTATGCGGTGTCTATTGCTTTTGATTCCAGATACTCAAACTTTTTTCTTCCTGCATCCGTCCTTATCATTATTAATACGCCTATAGCCACAAGGATAAAAAGCACAAGCATTCCAAGCGCCCCGGCTACAGCTTCCGTGATGCCGATAAAGTTTCCGGCTGAAATTCCGAGCAAAAATATAAGGCACGCAGGTGACAGTATAAAAAGCGAAACACCAAGAGCCACCCATGGAGCTGCCTTTTCTTCCGTCTCAAGGAAGTCACACGCTTCCTCCATGCTTACTTTGACGAGCGACGGTTTTGATGTATCCGCTTCATCAGAATTTGAAAGCTGTCTCGATTCAAGCTCGTCTTTTATTAGGTAGTCGGTGGTTACCCCGAATATCTCCGCCAGCTTGATAATCTTACTCAAGTCCGGAACCGACTGTGCGCCTTCCCATTTTGAAACGGACTGTCTCGAAACCGAAAGCAATTCGGCGAGTTCCTCCTGCGACCAACCGTTTTTCTTTCTTTCCTCTATTATCTTGTCTGCCAATATCATTGTTTGTCCTTTCTTTCTCGGATATTGCTTTAATTTTCACTGATACAATAGCAATATCCGAAATTGCGCACCATAAACCCGCCTTGGAAATTTGTCAACTGCCGGTTGCAATTAGAGATTATACGTTTCCCCACATGTGATCTTTGATCATAGCTCTTCCGACACCTATAAGGTCAGCCTTGCCTTCTGATAGCAGCTTATCCGCCTGCTCAGGTGTCTCAATTCCGCCGGTTAGAATCACAGGCACATCGCACTGTGCTTTGATCGCCGCTGTCATGTCCGCGAAATATCCCGGTTCTTTATAGCCTTTCGGCAAATAACCGCACATACCGCCCGAAATATCAAGGAGATCTATTACGTCATCCATCAAAAGCTTCGCTGCGCAAACGGCATCGTCGATAGTGCTCCCGCCGTCCTGATAGTCCGAACCGCCAAGCCTTACTGCCAAAGGAAATTCTTCTCCGACCTTTTCTCTTACAAGCTTTATCGTCTCACGCAGAAATCTGAGTCTGTTTTCGATATTCTGAGAGCCGTATTCATCTTCGCGTTTGTTCGTCAGCGGCGAATAGAACTGATTCATCAGGTATCCGTGCGCCGAGTGAAGCTCGACACCGTCATACCCGGACAGCTTAACTCTGAGTGCCGCATCGGCAAACTTTTCTTCGAGTTCGCGTATCTCGTCCCTTGTAAGTGCCCTTATCTCTCCTTCATCCGTAGTCCTTCCGCTCGCGGAAACAGGCTGCATGCCTGTAATCTTTGATGACGCCTTTGCTCCGGCGTGATTTATCTGTGCAATTATCCTGACCTTAGGATTCGCCTCGTGAACGATTTGAGTCAGCCTTTTCTGAGAAGGGATCATGTCGTCAGATGCAAACGAGACCTGATACGGGTCGGCTTTACCCTGTACATCAACAAAAGCGTGCTCCGTAATAATAACCCCTATAGCCTTATTCATCGCATATTTTCTGTAGTGCTCGATCAAGGCCTCACCGATCGCGGAGTTTTCCGACTTCTGCGTTGCCATAGGCGGCAATACTATTCTCGTATTAAAATTCAATTTATCTGTAATAAGCTCTTTGTTTATCATTGTAATATCCTCCATACATAACTGATATCACAAAATCTCAACTTCAATCGCACGCTTTGCCTTTTTCTGCCACAACAAAAGCCGCCCGGCAGGCGGCCTTTGCAATAATTGAAAGCTTAAAAGTCAACTTCTGTATCGTAGTAAGCTGCTTTCAGCAGTTTTTCCATTTCTTCCTGGCTTGGAATTCTCGGGTTTGAACCTGTACATGCATCGCCTATAGCAAGTCTTGCGATTTCAGGAAGTCTTTCGAGGAAAACTTCTTCAGGAACGAATCCCTGTTCTGTCGGATAGCTGTCTGCTCCATAGAACTTGATTCCGTGTGGAATGTTGAGCTGATCGTTCATGTCGCGGCAGAACTGAATAAGAAGAGCTACCTTCTCATCGTCTGAGCTTCCGCCAAGGTGCATGTAATCAGCAATTACGCCGTAACGCTTCTTTGCCGTCTCGTCCTTAGCGTTGAATGCGATTACCTTTGGAAGGTACATTGCGTTTGCTGCGCCGTGGATGATGTGAGCTCCGAAATCAGCAAAAGCTGCGCCCGTCTTGTGAGCCATCGAGTGAACGATTCCGAGAAGTGCATTCGAGAAAGCCATTCCTGCGAGGCACTGAGCGTTATGCATTGCAGCTCTCTTCTCCATGTCGCCGCCATATGAGCCTACGAGATCCTTCTGAATCATTTCGATTGCATGGATTGCAAGCGGATCTGTATATTCGCAGTTTGCTGTCGAAACATATGCTTCAACCGCATGAGTGAAAGCGTCCATACCTGTGTGAGCAACGAGCTTCTTAGGCATAGTCTCTGCAAGTTCAGGGTCTACGATAGCTACGTCAGGTGTGATCTCAAAGTCAGCGATAGGATATTTAACTCCGTCCGCATAGTTTGTGATGATCGAGAAAGCCGTAACCTCCGTTGCTGTTCCTGATGTTGAAGAAACTGCGCAGAAATGAGCCTTCGTGCGAAGCTTAGGAAGTCCGAACACCTTGCACATATCTTCGAATGTGCATTCAGGATATTCGTATTTAATCCACATTGCTTTTGCTGCGTCTATTGGTGAGCCGCCGCCGATAGCAACTATCCAGTCAGGCTGGAATTTAGCCATAGCCTCTGCACCACGCATAACTGTTTCAACTGACGGATCAGGTTCGATTCCCTCGAAAATCTCAACTTCCATTCCCGCTTCTCTCAGGTAAGCCTCCGCTCTGTCAAGGAAGCCGAATTTCTTCATTGAGCCGCCGCCTACGCAGATCATAGCTCTCTTTCCTTCAAAAGTCTTAAGTGCTTCTAATGAACCTTTTCCATGATATACATCTCTTGGTAAAGTAAAACGTGCCATATTATCCTCCTGTTTCGTTATATATTTAACAAGTTCCTGATATTGTACCACAGGTATATGTGTAAAAGCAATAAAAATATATTTGTTTTTTTGATCCGTTTTTTGTTGAATTTCTACTTTCCGAATTTCAGCTTGAAATAGTAAACATAATCATCTTCTTCCGGAATTTCTCCGTTTTCAAAAGATTTTATACCGGGAACCGACATCTCATCGTTATCATACATCAAAGCCAGCACTCCCTGCTCCGAGTCATATGTTATATCACGCTTTTGATCTATCTGAGAGGAGGCGCGTCCGTATGTATCACGATCTTTGACGTTTTCGAGTATCGGGTAGGCGGTAGAAAGTGTTGCGCCATTCTCGGCAAAAATAAGCTTAACTTCAAAGCTCTCGAAATCCGGGATAATCACCATGACGCCTTCTTTTGGCGAGCCTATGGACTTATCATAGTCAAGAGCGGCAGCTGTTTCTTCTTTTACAAGCTTTCCGTCATGATATTCCGCAACAAGTAGGGTTATGGTTTTGAATTCATCCGTCGCCTTGTATTTATAAAGAAAAGCACCATCAGGGCCTGATAGCAGCTTCGCAATTTGCATTTCCGCGCTGCTTCTGTCCATCGGATAAATAAAGTTCTTCGGACGTACAGCCCTGTAAATATATATGCCTAATACCTGCGCCGCCAAAATCAAAAGCACCGCAAGCACAAATATTACACGCTTCAAAATACGCTGTCTCGCAACTCCGTCTTTTAGAATCTGAAGCAGGTTGTTCTCTGAGCTTTGTACTATATTGTCGCCGCTTATGTCCTCACCTGCAAGAAACTCATTTATGCTTATATCGAGTGCTTCGCAGAGCTCCATGTAGAGCGAAACATCCGGGAGGCATACTCCGCGCTCCCATTTTGAAACGGATTTATCACTCATTCCAAGCTTTTCTGCAAGCTGCATCTGAGTCAGCCCTAAGGTCTTGCGCTTTGACGCGATATATTTTCCGATTTTAACAGTGTCCATTTCGGTCTCCTTTCGTTTAGGTAATCGTACCTTTTTGAAAGAAAAATTCACACCTCCTGAAAGTAGAATGTTGGTATCCCGGTACTATCCTGATTAGCCGCAGCTTTAGAACTTGTTGCTCTTCCCAATAAAATCCATCAAATTTACATGCATAATGCCGTTACGCCTTTGTATCAGATAATCCATAGTCACAATATATTTTCTGTAATTATCTCTAATTTTCTCTAGCGGTCGGTATTCGCGCTCTTCGATTTCCTTGCTTTGCAGCATTTTATATGCGACTTGTACATAAAAGTAATCCATATCACGATCTCGAAGAATAAAATCGCATTCCAAATTTCCTATACGCCCCACGCTAACTGAATAGTCGAGGCTTCTTGAATATAGATAAATAATATTCTCTAATGCAGGTCCATAATTGATTCGGTTATCCGTATTCAACGCATAATAAAAACTTAGATCAGCAACATAATACTTCTGTTCACCTGAGAGTGCTTTTTTAGACTTCATATCAAATCGTTTACATTCGTGGAGAATCTTTGCATCAATCAGTATTTTGATATAGCGAGTTACAGTAGCAC
>JAEXBK010000101.1 GCA_023394035.1 Bacillota bacterium | reverse complement strand
CGAGCTTTTTCTCACCTGCCGGCGCATTTTTGGCGCTTTATACGATACTCGCAGTTCCGCTTGTCGGAATCGGTGTCAAAACGTCGCTGATAAAGAGCCTCAAAATACCTAACTTCATAACATCGGTAATCTACAATACGCCGCTGTACATGGCGCTTTATATTGCAGTTCTCATACTTCTTGCAATAGCCGGCTTTTTCATGATTTTGAGCTTCCATTTCATGTATCTGCACAAAGATAATGCCTTTAGCTCCATTAAAAACTCCGCTAAAACGGTTTGGAAAAGCAAATCCGAAATCCTCAAAACCTTCGTTTTACTCAACGTAATACTTGTCTTGATCACGGAAATAGGGCTTGGCGTTATGTACCTTTCGATCGGAGCACTTGATAAGGCTTTGGCTCAGCACGAGTTTTTCTCAAGGTTTGCGATGGTATTCGCGCTTTTCCTGTGCTCTGAGCTTTTTAATGTGTGGGTTTTTCTCGTATGGCCGCTCCAGACGCACATGCTGACGGGGATATTCTGTAAAAATACAGATGCCGATAAGTTCAAGGCTTCCTTTGGATGCACGGCGTCCGAAAAGCCGAAAAAGATAAAGAGAAAGCTCAAGCTCATCATTGCACTCGTCATGCTCATGATTTTCAACTTGGTCGGCAGCACACTTTTTGCATACTTTTTCGACGAGCTTTTCCATTCGAGACCGAGCATAGAGATCGTGGCTCACAGAGCCGGAGGTGATCTTGCAGCGGAAAATACAATACTCGGCATAGATGCGGCTGCAGCAGCAGGTGCGACATGGAGTGAGATAGATGTTATGAGGTCGAAGGACGGAGTGTACGTCATAAATCACGATGCTACATTCAGCCGCCTGGCCGGCGTATCAAAGGCTCCGTCCGAAATGAACTGGGAAGAAATCAAGGAACTCAAAGTAAAAGACGAATTTAATCCTGAAAGACCGGCAGGTACAGTTCCGGATCTCGACAGTCTTATGGAAGCCTCAAAAGGTAAAATAGGGCTGCTGATCGAGCTGAAAAATCCTGATGCCGACAAAAAAATGGCGGATGATGTGGTAGAAGCTATTTTCTCAAAGCAAATGGCGGAAGAGGCGATGATAATCTCCTTGGACTACGACATCATAAAATATATCGAAGAGAAATATCCTTCAATCAAGACGGGCTACCTTTACTTTTTCGCTATAGGCGACACATCGAAGATAAATACGGACTGTCTGCTTATGGAGGAGTCGGCTGTCAACTTGGATATAATAGAAGAAATCCATAATGAAGGGAAAACGGCTTTTGTTTGGACAGTAAATAATCCAGAAGCCATAAACGGACTTCTGGATGCAGATGTTGACGGTATAATTACCGACCGTGTTGTTGAATTGAATGAGTCCGTCAAAAAGTGGGATCAGAAAACCGATAAGGATATTATCCTTGACGAGATAAAGAATATCTTTGCCAATAAGTAGCCGTTCTATTTGAGCTTTGATATATCTATATTCTGAAACTCGGACAGAACGCTCGCAATAAAGGACATTATCCTTTTGCAGCCACTTTCGGAATTCGACTCAATGTTAAGCGGAAGGATAGGGTCGTGCAGAGATTTTCTGAGAAGCGCCCATCCGTCCGTTTCAGGTGTGCAGAAGTTTATTCTGACGCCCTCATAGTTCGGAGCTTCGAGGCTGCAGCCGCTGAGTTCACCCGATGATACTTTATCCTGAAGCGCCTTGATAGCTTTTTCGCCGGTCTCGGCAAAATCATCGCCCTTGACAGGGATCCTGAATTCGGCAGCTTCCTTTGCTTCGCTCAAAGCCTCGATGAGGGAGGAAATCTTCTTTCCTTGCTTTGCGAGCTCGGCCGTTTTGATTACGATCTTTGCGGCTAAATATGCGCCGTCATCGAGAAAGTAATTTTCGCGATATGCGGCGTGTCCGCTCGTTTCTATTGCAAGGCAGCTATCCTGTTCCGCATTATTTAGCTCTATCGACTTATTTATAACATTTCTGTAGCCTCGCTTGAATCTAAGATGCTTCATGCCGAGGTTTTTTTCTATGAAAGGCGTAAGCTCGCGTGATGTTACGCTGTCGGTTACGACGATTGATCCCGGATTTTGCTCTGCAACGAGAGCCGCTGCGAGTGCGACGATTTTGTTTCTGCTTATCTCATTGCCTTTTTCATCGACTGCGGAAGCTCTGTCCACATCGGTATCGAAGATGAGCCCGAGATCGCTTCCTGCGGCTTTTACGGCCTCGCAGATAGATTCGATCGCTTCTTTGTTCTCCGGGTTAGGTATATGGTTTGGGAAGTTGCCGTCAGGCTCAAGGAACTGTGAGCTTGAAACATCGGCTCCAAGCGGCATGAGAACCTTTCCTGCATAAAATCCGCCGGCACCGTTCCCTGCGTCAACCGTTATCTTAAGACCTTTGAGCGGCTGATCGCCGTCTCCGATTCCGTCTATGATAATCCTGCGAAGATGCGCTGCGTATGTGTCTACCAAATCGGATTTTGTGATTGAGCCCGAAGCGGGGATAAGACGACCGAGTATGGAATTTGATTCCGCAAATGTTATGATGTCGGTTATGTCCTTCTTTTCGAGACCGCCTGAAGCATCAAAGAATTTCATGCCGTTTCTGTTCATCGGCATATGGCTTGCTGTTATCATTATTGCGCCGTCGCAGCCGTATTCGGGAAATACCGTTGACATGAACATGGCAGGAGTAGACGCAAGCCCGACGCTGTATACATGTGCGCCGCAAGATGCGAGCGCACTGCACGCAGAATTTTCGAGGGAGGGACCGGAAAGCCTCGAATCCCTGCCGACCGCAATCCTTAGCTCGTGTGCTTCTTTTTCCGTTCTTATCGCAAGAAGATAGAGGAAGCCCTTTGCGAGTCTTGCGACAGTCTCTTCATCGAGATTGACCTGCTCATCCTTATTGGTATCGAGGGCAACACCTCTGATGTCGCTTCCGTTCTGGAGTTTTTCAAAATCGTAAGCCATGGAATCTCCTTAAGAGTGAAATTATTGTACCGAACCGTCGGCGTTGAACAGCGGAAGCTCTTCGAGATATGTTATATCGGTTCTTCCTGCAGCCTCGCCTTCCGCGAGCACTGTCATCTTTGCAACTATCTTTCCGCCGACTTCGTTTACGAGAACTTCCATCGACCGGAGCGATTCTCCTGTGCTTATCACATCATCTACGATGAGTACGCGGCTGCCCTTTATGATGTCCGCATCGCTGCTTCCGAGACAGAGCGTCTGAACGTGATCTGTCGTTATTGAATTTACGGAAGTGGCTATGACATCCTGCATATAGAGCTTTGATGCTTTGCGCAAAACGATATAAGGCTTGCAGCCTGCCTGACGAGCCATCTCATATGCGAGAGGGATGCCTTTTGATTCTGCGGTAACTATAACGTCAAATTCAGGGGCTTTGGCAAGAAGAGCCGCAGCGGCCGCCTGTGTTATCTCGACATCGCCGAACATAACGAAGGCTCCGATGTATAAATCATCATTTATTTTGCAAAGCGGGAGCTGACGATCAAGCCCCGCAATCTGCATTTTGTATTGCATGATATTCTCCTTTTTGAGAGCTTAGTATTTTACAGAGATATAGGGTGAACGAGCGTTATTATTCTGAGAACGAACAAAAGCGCCGCTACCCACATTATTACAGGGACGTTTTTAGCCTTTCCGGTTGCTATCTTGAGGATTACCCATGAAAGCATTCCGAACATGATTCCGTTTGCAATAGAATATGTGAAAGGCATGAAAACGAGAGCTATAAATCCACCGAGTACGTCAGCTATATCACCGTCGAAGGTCATGTTCTTTACGGAGCTCATCATTAGCAGTCCAACCCATACGAGTGCAGGAGTCGTTGCAAATCCCGGGATTGCAAGGAATACAGGTGCAAAGAAGAGTGACACGATGAAGAGCACGGCAGTAGTTACGGATGTCAGACCTGTTCTTCCGCCTGCCGCAACACCTGCGCTTGATTCCACATAGCTTGTAACGGTCGACGTTCCGAGGCATGCACCTGCTACAGTACCGACAGCATCAGCAAGGAGCGCGCCCTTTGCCTTAGGGAGATTGCCGTTTTTGTCGAGCAGTCCGCCCTTTGATGCCACACCTATAAGAGTTCCTACCGTATCAAAAATATCTACAAACAGGAATGAAAATACGATTACGGCAAATTCAAGAAAATGCTGAACTATCCATCCGAAGTTGAAGGAGAAAAGCTGCGGAGCCGCAGGTATGAGGCTCGCTGCCGAAATTTCAGGATAAAGTGAGAATATACCGTTTTCAGGATCAACACTGTACCAGCCTGTTGCCTGAGCAATCATTCCGAGCACCCATGTGACGAGTATGCCGATAAGTATATAGCCTCTCACATTGAAGTGATGAAGAACGGCAACCGTAAGAAGTCCTATGAGGGCAAGGACTACCTGTGGAGTTGCAAGGCTTCCGAGATCAACAAGAGTAGCGGAGTTTGCAACTACGATGCCGGCACCTTTGAGACCGATTATCGTGATAAAAAGTCCAATTCCCGCAGTTATGCCGTATTTGAGGTTTGAAGGAATATCGTTTACAAGCTTCTCTCTGAAATTTGCAAATGAAAGCAGTATGAATATGATACCTTCGCAAAGAACCGCTGCAAGTGCGATTTTCCAAGGGTCGGATACTCCTTTTTCGGCAAGCGGTATGCAGACCGAAAATGCGAAATATGCGTTTAGTCCCATTCCGGATGCGAGTGCCACAGGGTAGTTTGCGAAAAATGCCATGCAGAGCGTGCCGAAAGCGGCAGAAATGGCAGTTGCCGTAAATACGGCGCGGTTATCCATACCGGCAGCCGAAAGGATGTTAGGATTGACTGCAAGTATGTATACCATCGAAAGAAATGTGGTAACGCCGGCAATCAGCTCGGTGCGGACGTCAGTCCTGTTCTCTTTGAGTTTGAAAAATTTTTCCATTAACGTTCTCCTTAAATTAAGTGATTTATTTATGCGAATGACTTCATAGCGTCAAGCGTTTTCTGCATAAGAGTGTCAAGCTCCCATCCGAGCATTTCCGCACCCTTTGATATAACCTCGCGGTCACAGCCGGCAGCGAATTTCTTGTCTTTATATTTTTTCTTAAGTGACTTAAGTTCCATGTCGGAGCAGCTTTTTGAAGGGCGCATCAGAGCGGCTGCACCGATAAGCCCCGTAAGCTCGTCGCATGCATAGAGCACCTTTTCCATTTCCGTTTCGGGCATTATGTCTACGGTGAATCCGTAAGCGTGCGAGCAAATTGAGCGGATGATGCCATCTTCGATTCCGGCTTCCTCAAGGAGCTCTTGCGCCTTTATGCAGTGCTGATCGGGCCACATCTCGAAGTCAATGTCATGAAGTATGCCGACTATTTCCCAAAGCTCGGCTTCGTCTGCATGACCGAGATCATAAGCGAACCATCTCATCGTCTTACCGACTGTTTCTCCGTGCTCGATATGAAACGGCTCTTTGTTGTATTTTTTGAGAAGCTCCAAGGCTTCGTCTCTTGTAATCATAACTTACTCCTTTACTTTCTTTGAAGGAAGCTGAGCGACTATGACGGCAACGAAAATTATTGCACATCCGAGCATTTCAAACGATGTCATAGTTTCTTTAAGGAAGATGGCTCCCGTAATTACTGCAAAAACGGATTCGAGTGAAAGTATGAGCGATGCCGTTGCAGGCTCCGCATGTTTCTGCCCGACGATCTGGAGCGTATATGCTATGCCTGATGAGAACACACCGGCATAAATGATAGGGAACCAGAGCTTCAATATCTCTTTGATGTCCGGGGCTTCAAATATGAACATGCAAATGATTCCGAGCACGCCTGCAACAAAGAACTGAATACAGCTCATCTTGATTCCGTCGCATTTAGGCGAAAAATGGTCTATTACGAGTATGTGAACCGAAAATACAAATGCGCATGCAAGAACAAAAAGCTCGCCCTTGCCTACGGAGAGCCCTTCCGACTTGCCTGCCATGGTCAGGAAGTAGAAGCCTACTGCCCCCATGAAGATACATGCCCATGTAATCGGCCTCACCCTCTGTTTAAGAAACAGACCGAGCAGAGGAACTATCATTATGTAAAGCGTCGTTATGAACCCCGCCTTTCCTGCATCGGCACCGAAGGTCAGCCCTGCCTGCTGAAGCGTTGAAGCTACAAACAGTATTACACCGCACGAAATGCCGCCTTTGATAAGTGCCGAACGCTCCTCTCTTTTCTCTGCCTCTATTTTTGTGTCGTTCTTTTGTGAGGCGGAGAAAAATAAAATGACCGGTATCAGCGCGACTGCGCCTATAATCGTTCTTAAGCCGTTGTAGGTGAAAGGCTCAAGAGCGGTTCCGGCCTTTTGAGCAACAAAAGCCGATCCCCAGATAACCGCCGTTACGAGGAGCAGAATGTTGCTTATTGTTTTTTTACTCATATGTACTTATCCTCCCATTAAATGATAAGCAGTGTCAAATACTTATATTTAATTATATTATCCAAACCGCATGTATTCAAGCGGTGATTCTTTTTTTCGCATCGAAAATATGGTAATATAATATGGTATGGAATAGCAGACAGAAAGGATGTAAAGACAAATGAACGATTTCCACATCAAAACCGCCGCGCCGGAGCTTCAAGAATATTTTGATGCGATAGAGCCTCTTGACGGCAAAGCCATGGATGATGCAAAGCTGCGTCAGGATTATCGCGTAAAGGTGCCGGGAAGCCTCGGAAGATTAGAGGATATAAGCATCAGACTCGCAGGCATAACAGGAAAGGTTTACGGAAACGAAGTCGGGAAGCAGGCTGTCATTTTGATGTGTGCCGATAATGGAGTCGTTGAAGAGGGTGTCGCTTCAGCACCTCAGACGGTCACGCTTATGCAGACCATTAACTTTACTAAGAGAATAACCGGAGTAGGAGCGCAGGCAAAATATTTCGGAATAGATATACTTGATATAGATGTCGGCGTAAGGCTTCCGATTCCGCAGGAAATACTTACGGAGGATATGCTTGAGAACGGCAGAATAACGAACAATGTCGTCAACAGAAGGATTGCAGACGGAACAAAGAATTTTGTCAAGGAGCCTGCGATGACAAGGGCAGAGGCGATAAGGGCGGTAGAGATCGGCATAGAGTCTGTCAAGGCGGCAAAGGATGCCGGAATAGAGGTAATCGGCATAGGCGAGATGGGAATAGGAAACACGACAACCGCATCGGCGATAATATGCAGGATGACGGGTACGCCTTGCGACATAGTAGTAGGGCGCGGAGGCGGCTTGAACGACGAAGGGCTTGCCAAGAAATCGGCTGTTGTTAAGAAAGCTCTTGAGCTGTATGGACACCTTGACGTCTTTGAGTTTGCAAGATGTGCCGGAGGCTTTGACATACTCGCAATGGCAGGGGCGTACATAGGTGCAGCCGTTTACAGAATACCTGTCGTAATAGACGGGGTAATATCGATTGCCGCAGCTCTTTTGGCTTACGAGCTTGAGCCGAGAGTAAAAGACTTCATGTTCACATCGCACAGGTCACTTGAGGTCGGATATTCTTCCGCTGCGGAAAAGCTCGGGATAGAGCCTATGTTCGATCTTGCGATGAGACTCGGTGAGGGAAGCGGTTGCCCGATTGCGTTTAAGATAATGGAAGCTGCATGTGCGGCGATGAACGGTATGCTCAGCCTCGAAGAGGGCAAGATCGAAGGATCGTATCTTGACGAGCTAAGAGAAAAGAATTTGTTTTAATATGAATATTTTTGTAAGCGGAGGAGCCAAAAACGGAAAATCTTCATTCGCGCAGAACGAAGCCGTAAGAATGGCGGCGGGATCAAAGCCGCTATACTATGTAGCAACGATGATTTCAACCGATGAAGAGGATGACCTGAGAATAGAACGCCACATCAAAGATCGCGAGGGTCTTGCCTTTACAACCGTAGAGCAGGGAACTGACATATGTGCAATATTGAAAAAGGCGGATCAGGACGGAGTGTTTCTGCTTGACAGCGTGACAGCACTTCTGGCAAATGAGATGTTCGGAAACGGCTTTGATGCTGCTGCGGGAGAAAGATGTGCGGAGGAGCTTGTTAAGCTCGCCAAAGCGACAGGAAATACGATTTTTGTTTCGGATTATATTTACTCCGAGGCGGCGCATTTTGATGAATATACCGAATGCTACAGGAGCGGTCTTGCGCTTTGCGACAAAAGGCTTGCGAAGATCTGTGATATGGTCGTCGAGGTGACATTCGGAGGGCTTATAATACACAAAGGATAGATGATGGTAAAGAAGATAGCTACAGCTTTCAGCATGGCGTGGGGAAATTTTCTCACCCTACCTTGCCCATATAAGGCATGGGATTCCGAGCTTAAGAATATGATGCTTGCGCTGCTGCCGCTTATAGGGGCGGTAATCGGGGGCATATGGGTCGTGATAGGGCGTGTGTCGCTTTTGATATTCGGATCTAATGCTGCTGCGGCATTTATCATGACATTCCTGCTTTTTGCGCTTTGCGGTTTCATGCACATGGACGGCTTTATGGATGTGAATGATGCCGTAATGTCGAGGCGTGAGCTTGCAG
>JAEXBK010000095.1 GCA_023394035.1 Bacillota bacterium | reverse complement strand
ATGCTCCACTACTATTTCCATCATAGAAGCAGCAATTCCCTGCCCCTGAAGCTTAGGATTTACAAACGTATGATTTACATCTACGACTCCCTCTCTTACAAGCTCATATGTTGCTTCGGCAAGAAGCTCTCTGTCCTCTCCCTCGCTGTATATTCTTCCTTTTTCAAATTTCCAGTCCATTGCTTACTCCCTCTGTTATTTAACTACAGTAATATAGCTTCTATACCCTGAGTGAAGTTTGATTAAGCAAGGATGTTATTTCTTTAGCTTATCAATCAGCTTCTTTATTCTTCTATCGCTTCTGCCAAAAGCTTCGTATTGCCGGTTTTGCTGCTGTATATGATCGCATATCTCACGGGCGGTCACTCCTATATTATAGACATATGTAAAAATGCGAAATGTCTTTTGCTTGCTCAAGCTTCTGTCTCTGGCGAACAAAGCCACGATCATAAACATAAGCATCCCAAGCAGAAACAGATGTGTATGCACCTTTCCGAGAGCCGTGACACCGGAGAAAGTGTTCCACTTTGTAAATTCCCTGTAAAACACTCCGCCTGCCATAGCTGCTACTGCATAGATAAGCGATATATTCAAATATTTTTTCATGATTAAACCTCTTTCTTCATTGCATTATATCCGATAAGTACCGTCCACACATAAGCGCATGTCTTAGGTATCATGAGCATTCCGATAAGCGGTATCGAATCTGCAAACAGAACTACCGGAATATAGAATCCGAAGCTCAGTACGATGGTAAGCCACATGAATTTGAAGCCGGCATCCTTTTTCTCTTTCGCCGTCCTGTAGAAAATGATTACCACCAAAAGACCGAGCAGTGCAAACGGTATGTTTCTATATATTCCCCAGGATAGCGGAGGATTAACAGAAAGCCATTCATTCTGCGGCATCAGACAAAGTACAATGCGCAAAGCAGCGAGCACCCACACGCTTATCGCAAGTTCATTTTTTCCTTTGATCTCATAGCGTTCGCGCCATACATAATATAGGATAACGTAAAACAGCGTCATGGTTACGGAAGTTATAAGCTTACCCATTCCGAGTGCCGATGTGTAATCCTGAAGTCCCGTCGTGCATAATGCAACAGCTCTCGGAATCAAATGAAATGCGTCGCCGAAGCCGAGCGTCACTGCCATTATTCCATATAAAAGATATTGTTTCTTGCCTTTGTTTCCTCTTATCATCTTTATGCCGAGTAAAACGACTGTGGATAGATAAATGGCATCAAAGATAGTTTCAAAAATAGCCTGCATAATGTTCTCCTTTCATCTTGAACTTTGTTCAAATTCTTTCCGATAAAAGCCCGCGATGAGGCGGGCTTTTAACTCGTCAGTTAATATATTGTGCTTTCGATCACTTTAAGCAGTACTTCGCAATTGTCCTTTTTCTGTATCAAGAAACAAACGATATTCGATAGAACAAAATCCACAAAATCAGCTTCAGTAAAGCTTTCTGAAAATATGGCTTTGTTCATGCGATTGTCATTTTGGAGCGTATGCAGCATCTTTTCCCTTATCTGTGCTAAATAACGCTCCATAGAAGCATGTGCCTTGTTCTGACCTGCCGCCAAAAAGCTTATCGAATGTATCGTGAAAAAGTTAGGATACTTCCTTATACCAAGCTGTATATGTTCAAAGCATTTATCTATGTATTCTATGAATGACATTTGGGGTACTTCCCTGCTCTTTAGCTTAAATATATCCTCCCACACGCTTTCTATCGCAGCAATGAGCAAATCGCTCTTTGACGGAAAATAGTAGTATATCGAACCGAGCGCAACTTCGCACGCTTCTGCTACAGCGCGCATATTCAGTGAGGAAAGTCCTTTTTCCGAAACAAGATTTCTGCATGTTTCCAAGATAGCTTCTTTTGATGTTACAGAAGTGTTCAATGCGATCTCCCTTCTTTTGAACATTGTTCAGTTTGAATTATAATAAATTCTATATGCTTTGTCAAACTATTTAAGGATAATCTTATACACTTATGCCCATGCCATAAGCTTCACTGAGTGCAGTGTGTCCTGTTATATCGCCCTCATCTGTAACACCACCGGCAAAAACAGTTCCTGCTAAACGAGAATATTCAATCAGCCTTTCGAATGGATACAGAGTCGAAAGAATCATCTGAGCTTAATTCTCTCTTATTAACTAAAGATTTTTTCAAGAAAATTGTCATTCGGATGGATATTCCTCATAATTTCTACGACAATAATGGAATTTTCCATTGTAATCTTACGGATTTCCTGCTTGAAAAAATAGAACTTTTTTAATGATAAGAACAATCTCAGTTAACTTCAAATTTTTTCAAAAAACTTTTCAAAAAAAATGAACCTGCCCCCTATGACCTGCGTCTATTAAGTATAAGGGGATTAAAATATATCATTTATCTACTAAAACAGTCCTTTGTGCCTGTTTAGAGAAAAAGCAAAACGGAGAATTGTCAGGGTCAACTCTCCGTTTTGCTTTTTATTCATTATCAAATCCGACCTTCGAATTGGAGACGGTAAGTGCAGTAAAGCTTGAATATGATTCTCCGTTATAGTCATATTCCGCCATTATCGTCATGTGTACCAGATTTCTCCCCTATCGTTTACCTTAAACATTTTAGGGTCAATCTCAATGAGGATTTTTCCGTCTTTATAATTGTACTGTAAGCTATATTGTGTCGCTGTGCTATCCTCACTTGTCACGTCGACTAAATCGCATGTCAAACTTTTTATCCGTTCCGGATAAATATCGTTATACTGCAAATCCTGAAAACGAAGAGCTGCAAACTTATCATCCTCAAGCGAAATGCAAGGTATGTCACCTTCAACTCGCTTTGATACGAAGCTTAGATTTTGTCGCAAAAAAAGGTTCATCCCTTTTATTTAAGGATAAACCTTTATCTACAGTTTGCCAAGAAATTTATTTCTTTGTTTTTTTAGCGATTACTAATTGTTTCCGGACTTTTTCCTTAATCTCGACGTAAGCGCTAATCCAACAAGCCCTGCAAGTGATATCATCAAGAGTGTTCCGTAAACTGCAAAGTTGCTTTCGTCTCCTGTTCTCGGTGTTTTTCTTT
>JAEXBK010000131.1 GCA_023394035.1 Bacillota bacterium | reverse complement strand
GAGGAAAAGAGCAGCTCGAGGTTCCTTCGGCAGAAGCGGGCGACATCGTAGCGGTTCCTAAGCTTACATATACTCAGTCCGGAGACACTCTCGCCGATAAGACCGCACAGGTCACATTCGACAAGATTGACCTCCCTTCGGCAACTTATTTTATCGCAGTAGAGGCTGCTGATAAGAGCGACGAAGAGAAGATGGGAACGGGCTTCACAAGGCTTAAGGAGGAAGACCCTACATTTGCACTCGAAAGAAACGCTGAAACTCACCAGACTCTCATAGGCGGACAGGGAGACATTCAGCTCAGCATCATCATATCAAAGCTCAAGGACAGATTCGGGGTAACGGTAAAGACGGTTCCTCAGAAGATAGCTTACAGAGAAACGATCAAGGGCAACTCGGATGTTCAGGGTAAGCACAAGAAGCAGTCGGGCGGAGCAGGACAGTATGGTGATGTTCATATCAGATTCTCACCGTCACAGGAAGAATTTGAATTCTCGGAAGAGCTCTTCGGCGGATCGGTTCCTAAGAACTATGTTCCGGCGGTCGAAAAAGGTCTTTTGGAATGTATGGACAGAGGTCCGCTTGCAGGCTGCAAGGTAGTAAACATCAAAGCCGTTCTTTACGACGGATCGTATCACGATGTAGACTCAAACGAAGTATCCTTCAAGCTTGCCGCAGCACTTGCATTCAAGAAGGGTATCGTTGAGGCTAAGCCTTGCCTGCTTGAACCTATAATGCACGTTGAGATAACAGTACCTGATGATTACATGGGTGATGTTATGGGCGACATGAACAAGAGAAGAGGAAAGATTCTCGGTATGGAACCTCAGCAGAATGGCGGACAGAAGCTCGTTGCAGAGGCTCCTCAGATGGAACTCTTTGATTATGCGCTCGGTCTTCGTTCGATGACTCAGGGGCGCGGACATTTCGAAATGAAATTCGAAAGATACGAAGAGGTTCCTAAGATGCTTGCTGACAAGATTATTGCGGATCACGCAGCGGAAGAAGCAAAATAGTAAATTACAAAGCGATGTTTATAAGAGGGCTGCCGGCTTGATGCCGGCGGTCCTCGGTGTTTTTTGATTTGTTCTAATGAACCGAATCCCATAATACAATTTGACATTGATTTTACATGGAGATGATTTTGGAATTTACATTCAACATATATACTTCAAGTTGTAAATAACTCATATAAATCGAAGAAACATAAAGAAGGAGTCATCAGAATGAAGAGAATAATTGCATTGGTATTTGTAGTGTTGCTGTCAATGGCGGCGATTACGGGCTGCGGAGAGAAAAAGGTTGAGGGCTCTGTCGCAACAGACGGATCGACATCGATGGAGAAAGTAATAGGTGCTCTCGGAGAATCCTTTATGGGAGATAACCCAGACATCACATTCACATATAATCCTACGGGATCGGGTTCGGGAATCACTGCGGTATCTGAGGGAAGATGCGATATAGGACTTTCCAGCCGTAATCTTAAAGAGGAAGAAAAAGCTATGGGACTCAATGAAACGGTTTTGGCCCTTGACGGCATAGCTGTTATTGTAAATAAGGAAAACGAAATTGCTGATTTAAGTGTAGAAGAAATAGCAAAAATATATAAGAAGGAAATCACAAACTGGAAAGAGCTTGGCGGCAAGGATGCAGAGATAGTTGTTATCGGACGTGAAGCAGGAAGCGGCACGAGAGACGGATTCGAGAGCATCACGAAAACAAAAGACGAATGCAAATATCGTCAGGAGCTGACTTCGACTGGTGATGTTATAACTACAGTTGCAGGAAATCCTGATGCTATTGGATATGCTTCGCTCGCATCGGTAAAAGATAATGTCAAGGCAGTCAAAGTCGGTGGAGTAGAGGCGACTGAATCTACGGTTCAGGACGGCACCTACGTTATACAACGACCGTTTGTACTCGTAACAAAGACGGATGCAAAGCTTTCGGAAGCTGCACAGATGTTTTTCGACTATGTCACATCAAAAGACGCAAAGCAAACAATCTCGGATGCAGGTGCAATTCCTCTGAAATAAGCAAGCTGTGCGGCGACTAAGAAACAATGTCGCCGCATTTTACAGATGAAAGGTCGACTTTGATGAAAAGCAAAAAGCAAATTTTAGAAAAGACCATACAAGGTGGATTTCTTCTGCTCGGGTTCGTTGCGGTAGCTTGTGTGCTGCTCATAACGGTTTATCTCGTTATTTCGGGAATACCGGCTATAGCAAAAATTGGGCTGATAGAGTTTCTTTTTGGAGAAAAATGGGCTTCAACGCAGAAGGTGCCCGAATTCGGCATACTTCCGTTCATACTTACAAGTATATACGGAACATCAGGAGCTATAATAATAGGAGTTCCAATAGGTTTTTTTACTGCTGTCTATCTTGCCAAGCTGGCGGACAAAAAAGTAAAGGCGGTAGTGGAATCTGCGGTCAGTCTTCTTGCGGGAATACCTTCGGTAGTATACGGACTCGTAGGTATGCTGATACTCGTGCCAGGAATAAGAAACTTATTTGATATCCCCGACGGTGCGAGCCTCTTTGCCGCCATCCTTGTCCTTGCCATAATGATACTTCCGTCAATCATCAAGGTTTCATTGACCTCACTCGAAGCAGTCCCTGCAGAATATGAAGATGCTTCCCTTGCGCTCGGTGCAACGCCTATAGAGACATATTTCAGAGTCTCTGTACCTGCTGCACGGAGCGGGATCGCGGCATCTGTCGTACTGGGGGTAGGACGCGCCATCGGAGAAGCTATGGCGGTAATGATGGTATCGGGAAATGCTGCGAACATGCCGTCTTTGTTTAGGAGCGTCCGCTTTCTTACGACAGCGGTAGCAAGCGAAATGTCGTATTCGGCAGGTCTGCAGAGGCAGGCACTGTTCTCCATAGCTCTTGTTTTGTTCGTTTTTATAATGATGATAAATGCGACACTGAACTTTTTACTGAAACGAGATAAGGGAAACTGATATGACAAACAAAGGATTATCAACGAGGCGAAAAGTATACATATATGTAATGAGGGCACTGATGGCGGCGGCAACGGGTATTACCTGCCTGCTCGCCTTAACTATGCTTGGATATATTTTATTCAAAGGAATCCCGAATGTTACGTGGAAATTGCTGTCCACAAAACCGAGTTATCTGAGTGAATCAATAGGAATACTTCCGGATATACTGAACACATTATATATAGTTATTGCAACGCTTTTAATTGTGCTACCGCTTGGGGTAGGCGCAGCGATATATCTAACGGAGTATGCTGCAAATAAAAAGGTGGTATCGGTCATAGAATATGCTGCAGAAACGCTTTCCGGAATACCGTCTATATTGTATGGGCTCGTAGGCATGCTTTTGTTTTGCGAATTTTTCGGAATGCAAACATCCCTTTTGGCAGGTGCGTTAACGCTTGTAATAATGAATCTTCCTACGATAATGCGAACGACACAGGAGAGCCTTAAAACGGTACCGCATAGCTACAGGGAAGGTGCATTCGGTCTCGGAGCCGGAAAATGGAGAGTGATAAGAACGGTTGTATTACCGGGATGCGTGGACGGAATAATAACGGGATGTATTCTGTCGGTAGGGAGAATACTAGGTGAATCGGCGGCACTGCTGTTTACTGCAGGGTTTGCGCATGCGCTTAACGGTTTCTTTGAGGGAATCGGAAAAGCGGGAGCAACACTCACGGTAGCTCTTTATGTATATGCAAAGGAGCAGGGTGAATTTGAAGTCGCATTTGCGATAGCATCTATCCTTATGATCATTACATTACTAATTAATTTTGCAGCAACTTTGGTCGGAAAGATATTTAAGAAACGGAGCAATATATGAATATAATCACGGTTCAGGACATGAGCCTGTGGTACGGCAGCTCACAGGCCTTGCATAATATAAATATGGAAATTATGGAAAACTCGATAACGGCTCTGATAGGCCCTTCGGGATGTGGAAAATCGACATTCCTTAAGACGCTTAATCGCATGAACGATATGGTGCAGGGAGTTAAAATCACGGGAAGCGTTAGATATAGAGGACAGGAAATTTTTGATGCATCCGTGGATGTAAATGAACTCCGAAGAGAAGTCGGCATGGTATTTCAAAAACCGAATCCGTTCCCGATGAGCATATATGACAATATCGTATATGGACCGCGGACTCACGGAATTACGGGAAAAGCTAAGCTCGATGATATAGTGGAAAGATCGCTTAGAGATGCCGCAATCTGGGATGAGGTCAAAGACCGCTTAAAAAAATCGGCACTCGGACTTTCAGGAGGTCAGCAGCAAAGGCTTTGCATTGCAAGAGCACTTGCGGTATCGCCGGAGGTGCTTTTGATGGATGAACCTACAAGCGCACTTGACCCGATATCCACGTCAAGAATAGAGGATCTTATAGCTGAGCTTAAGAAGAAGTATACTATTATCATAGTGACACATAATATGCAACAGGCAGCGAGAATATCGGATAGGACGGCGTTTTTCCTGCTTGGGGAACTCGTAGAATATGATGATACGGAAACGCTGTTCTCTAAGCCTTGCGATAAAAGGACGGAAGATTACATTACGGGGAGGTTCGGATGATGAGAAACAGATTTGATGAACAGCTTGACCTTTTGAAGAAAGAGATGATCAATATGGGTGCCATGTGTGAGGATGCTATAAGAGACTCTATAAAGGCACTTGTTGACGGGGATATAGAAAAAGCAAATCTTGCGATAGCTTCGGATAGCGATATAGATCGCAAGGAAAGAGATATAGAGGCACTTTGCCTCAAGCTTCTCCTGCAGCAGCAGCCTGTCGCAAAGGATCTCAGACAGATTTCTGCAGCGCTTAAGATGATAACCGACATGGAGCGAATAGGCGACCAGGCGGCTGATATTGCAGAGATAACAAAGTTCATAAAAGGCAGTCCGTATATTACGTATACAAAGATAGACGAGATGGCTGATGTGATAAGCAAGATGGTAACGAGTGCCGTCGATGCCTATGTAATGAGTGATATAGCTCTCGCAAAAAAGGTTGAAGAAAAGGATGATATCGTAGATAATATTTTTACAGACATGAAGACTGAACTGATAGGCTTGATCGCAGAAAGACCGGATCAGGGCGAGCTTGCGCTTGATCTGCTCATGATTGCCAAGTATTTTGAGCGAATAGGCGACCATGCGACGAATATAGCAGAGTGGGTGGAGTTTTCCGTTACGGGTGCACACAAAGGAGACAATGAATGATCTGGTGTGTTGAGGATGATACGAGCATACGCGACATAGAGGTTTACGCGCTTAAAAATACGGGGTTTGAGGCGCGCGGATTTGAAGAGGGAGACAGCTTTCTCGAAGCTCTTAAGACCGAAAAACCGGAGCTTGTCATCCTTGATGTAATGCTTCCGGGATTGGATGGCGTTCAGATCCTAAAAAAACTTAAATCAATGCCGGATACAGCGGATATACCGGTGATAATGGCAACGGCAAAGGGAATGGAGTATGATAAAATACAGAGTCTCGATCTTGGAGCTGACGATTATCTTGTAAAACCTTTCGGTGTTATGGAGATGGTGTCACGCGTCAAAGCGGTTATGAGAAGATGCAAACCTAGCACTGTGCAGCATCTGCTAAAAGTAGGCGATCTCGTTGTAAATCTTGACGAACATACGGTTACGGCAGAGGGAAGAAGGATAACGCTTACATACAAAGAGTTTGAATTGCTCAGATTGTTCATGTCGCATCCATGCATCGCATTTACGAGAGATCAGCTATTTTCTGAAATATGGGGCATGGATTTCTGCGGTGAGAGCAGAACGGTAGATATGCACATAAGGACACTTAGACAGAAGTTGGGGAATTACGGTAAAATAATAGAAACTGTCAGAAATGTAGGATATCGTCTGGAGGTAAAGGCATGAAAAGGAGAATATTTCGCTCAATGTTGACTGTTGCGGGTGTCGTGATGATTACGAGCCTTGTAATAGTGATGGGCGTGGTCTATGGCTATTTTGGCAGCATGTCGGAAAAACAGCTTGCAGATGAGCTTAGCCTTGCAGCTCTCGGAGTAGAAAATGGCGGTGAGGCGTATCTTGCAGAGTTCAGACAGGCGGGATTCAGACTAACGTGGATAGACAGAGATGGTACGGTGAAGTTCGATACAAAGCATGACGGTGCGATGATGGAGAACCATGCTGATCGCGAAGAGGTAATAGAGGCCTTTGAAACAGGTGAAGGCGAAAGCTCCAGATATTCAAAGACGTTGCTCGAAAAGATGATGTATCGTGCAACGAGACTGAGCGATGGATCGGTACTCAGAATATCGCTAAGTCGTGCGGCGATTTGGACTCTTGTTATGAGCATGTCGCAGCCGATACTCATGGTAGCTGTTATAACACTTGTTCTTTCCTCGATTCTTGCGGGCAGACTTTCCAAGAGAATAGTAAGACCTATGAACGAGCTTGATCTTGAGAATCCACTCGAAAACAGCGAATATGAGGAACTCGCACCTCTTTTGAACAGAATGGAGAGACAACGCCGCAAGATAGAGTCTCAGATGGATCAGATAAGGCAGAAGACCGCCGAATTCGAGCAAACAATCGGAAATATGGCAGAAGCGTTGGTTTTGCTTGATGAAAATGGGCAAGTGATGAGCATCAACAAGTCGGCACTTGAACTTTTTGAAACTGGTGAAGAGTGTATAGGCAAGGATTTTGTCACTGTTGACAGAGACAGAGATTTGATAAGCGCACTTGATAAGGCGGCAAAATCCGAACATTCGGAGCTGCAGCTTAGGAGAAGAGGATCGATATATCAGGTTAATATAAGCAGAATAATGTCAGACGGCGATCTGAAGGGCGTTGTTATAATAGCCTTTGATATAACCGAAAAATCAATTGCGGAAATGAGTCGCCGCGAATTTACGGCGAATGTTTCGCACGAGCTTAAGACACCGCTTCAATCTATTATCGGAAGTGCTGAGCTTATTGATAATGGATTGGTGAAGCCGGAGGATATGCCGAAATTTGTAGGAAACATAAGCTCTGAAGCCAAACGACTTGTCAATCTCATAGATGACATCATAAATCTTTCTCAAATAGACGAGGGCGCAGAACTCGTAAAAGAGGATGTAAATCTACTGGATGTAGCTTGTGATGTCGTATCAAGTTTAGAGGATGTTGCAAATTCTAAGAAGATAAGCATTACGGCAGATGGTGACGAGTCAATTGTTAAAGGCGTGAAACGTCTTGTTACAGAAAGCATATTTAATCTTTGTGATAATGCCATTAAATACAACAAAGAGGGCGGTGCTGTTAAAATCAGGGTGGAAGATGGCATCAATGATGCGGCTGTATCAGTAAGTGACGATGGTATTGGAATCCCGTACGAAGATCAGGAACGCGTATTTGAACGATTTTACAGAGTGGATAAAAGTCATTCCCGAGCTTCGGGAGGAACTGGTCTTGGACTTTCCATCGTTAAACATGCTGTTCAGTATCACCACGGAAATATCGAGCTAAAGAGTTTACCGGGGAAGGGGACTGTAATCAGAATGTCTTTCCCTAAAGAAGCGAATCAAAAATAAAAAGTTTCGTAGCTTGACAAATTTATATAGAATATTTTCCAAAACTGCTCAAACGGCGGCCCCAGTTGTACTTTTGAGCGGTTTTGTTTTGCTTTGAGTTTTTGAATTTTTGTTTAATATTGCGGCATAAGATTGATTGACATAGTATGGGGGAAAAGCTATACTTTACGTATATAAAGAACAAATGTTTGTGAACGGAGGACGCCGTATGCCTAAGAAAGCGAAAACTATTTTTGTCTGCCAAGAGTGTGGCTATGAGAGCCCAAAGTGGATGGGGCAGTGCATTTGCGGTGCTTGGAATTCCTTTGTTGATGAGAAGGTTCCCGATATATCGGTCGGCGACAGCAGAAGGAGAACCGGAAGTGCCGGTAACAACGGGCGCGCAGCCGCTCCGTCGCGTCTTAATTCGGTTGGAGCAGGCGCATACGAGCGCATAGATACGGGGATAACAGAGCTTAATCGCGTGCTTGGCGGCGGACTTGTAAAGGGATCTCTTGTCTTGATCTCCGGAGAGCCGGGCATCGGAAAATCCACCGTTATAATTCAGGCGGCCGCAAATATCGCGGCGAAGAACGGCACTGTGCTTTATGTATCGGGAGAAGAATCGGAAGCCCAGATAAAGCTTCGTGCCGACCGCGTGTGTACGGTAATGAGCGACGACCTTCTTGTGCTCTCGGAGACGAATATGGAAAATGTAGAGTCGGTATGCGAAACGCTTAAGCCTTCGTTTCTCATCATAGACTCAATACAGACCATGTACTCGCAGGAGCTTGATTCGAGCCCGGGAAGCGTTTCTCAGGTCAGAGCCTGCGGCAACATGCTCATGAAGATAGGCAAGTCACTCGGAATACCTGTATTCATCGTTGCACATGTGACAAAGAGCGGCGATCTTGCAGGTCCTAAGACGGTAGAACACCTTGTTGACTGTGTTCTCGGTTTTCACGGAGAACGTGACAGAGATCTCAGGATTTTGCGTGCATACAAGAACAGATTCGGCACTACGAGCGAGATCGGGGCTTTTCGAATGGGCGAGAAGGGTCTGGAAGAAATACATGATCTTGCGGGAACTTTTCTTGACAATAAAGGGCAAATGCCGGAGGGGGCGGTTATCTCGGCAACATATGAGGGCAGCAGACCGCTTTTTATGGAGATACAGGCGCTTACATCTCCTGCAAATGTCGGCTTTGCGAGGCGTACTGCCGTAGGAATAGACAATACCCGCCTTTCGATGATAATAGCCGTCCTTGAGAAGAAGGCGGGTCTTAATCTGATGAATCAGGACGTATATGTTAATGTCGTTGGAGGCATAAGACCGGACAGCACATCTGTCGACCTTGCCGTGGCTCTTGCCATATACTCATCGCTGCGCGGAATCAAGAGCAGCAAGAGGATGATGGCGATAGGCGAGGTTGGACTTACCGGAGAGATAAGGAGCGTTGGCGGAATAGAGAAGATAGTATCAGAGGCGAACAGAATGGGCTACGAGCAGATGATTATTCCACAGAAAAACGCATCGCCATTAGGCAATGCGTCTGGAAAATGCAGAATTACCGGCGCCTCAAATATATTCGAGGCAATAGACCTGTTTAGAGATTAGAGTTATAGTTTATCTTTTTCAGGGCTTTTATGGCGTTGCGCGTTTCTTGATAAACGTCTGCGTGCTCGGCCTTTGCGTGTGCTTTGATCGCCTTGAATGTTTCGTCACTTATAAAGTGCTCGATTCTGCATGCGTCATCGTGTGCAGTCTTGCTGCTTACGCCGATTTCCATAAGCCATGCCGCAAGAAAGATATGGCGTTCATATATTCCTTCCGCTATGGCTTTGCCTGATTCCGTAAGATAAATATAACCCTCACGAGTTACTACTATGTCTCCTCTTTCGCGAAGCTTTTTCATTGCAACGCTCACGCTCGATTTCTTGTAGCCAAGCCCTTCGGCAATGTCAACCGATCTCACGACAGGGTGTTCCTGACTGAGCATCAGTATTGCTTCAAGATAATTTTCGATAGATTCGTTGCTCTTAGCTGCGATGAATGATAATTCTGAGTGACTGTTTGATTCAGCTTTCATTAAAATCCCCCTCGATACCGTTTGATACCATGATTAACGTACTGAACTTATACCACGTTTAGATGATTAAGAAACATTTTAACACATAATGCAAATAGTAGCAAATGATAACAAAGCAAAAACTCTTGAAATTCTGAATTTGTGCTGATAATATTTATTTATAGAGAAAATATACGTGGAGGTCTTGAAATGGAAACGAAAAAGCTTGGCTTCGGCTATATGAGATTGCCGCTCATTGACGAAAAAGACCGCAAATCTTTTGACGAAAAACAGGTATTTCAGATGGTCGATATGTTTATTGACAGAGGATTTACTTACTTTGATACGGCATACATGTACCATGAGTACGAGAGCGAGAATATGCTCAGGAAAGCTCTCGTCGAAAGATACCCGAGAGAGGCCTATACGGTTGCGGACAAAATGCCTACAATGCTGCTCAAAAGTGCAGCCGATGTTGACAGAATCTTTAATGAGCAGCTTCGTAAGGTCGGCGTTGACTATTTTGACTATTATCTGATGCACTCACTTGTCGGAAGCAGACAGCCGATGGTAGAGGAGTATGACTGCTTCGGATATGCGGCAAAGAAAAAGGCTGAAGGCAAGATAAAGAATCTCGGCTTTTCCTTCCATGATGATGCCGAGACTCTCGATAAGATATTGACCGATCATCCCGAGGTGGACTTTGTTCAGCTGCAGATAAATTATCTGGATTGGGAAAACAGAAGCATACAGTCGCGGGCAAACTATGAAACCGCTCTTAGGCATGGCAAGAAGATTATCGTAATGGAACCCGTCAAGGGCGGAAGCCTTGTAAATCTTCCGGAAGAAGCCATTGCAATGATGAGGGCGGCTGCGCCTGATATGTCGCCGGCTTCTTGGGCAATCAGATTTGCGGCAGGCCTTGACGGTGTAATGATGTTGGACAGTCCGAAGTGGTACGGCGAAAAGCATTGAAAACAGGACTATCTCAAAAAATACTAATGCGAACATAACTAATAAGTTGATATAGAGGATTTTTACAGTGGTTTGTGTTATAATAAC
>JAEXBK010000138.1 GCA_023394035.1 Bacillota bacterium | reverse complement strand
ATACTACACCTAATCCAGCTCCGAATGACAAACCAAGCGCAATGCCCGTTCCTATGTTATTATTTCTTGAATTATATTCTTTTTTCATATGCGCTTACTCCTAAAACTTTCGGTTACAAATTTTGATAAAGTGTGGGTTTATCAAAACTCCATAAATTTCTATACTTTTCAGAGACTACATTTGCAGGAATATATGCGAGAGAAGTCAATTTCAGGAGATTAGTAATTATGATTCCTGTTTCCTCTTTGATTTCACGAATTGCCGCCTCAAACGGTTGTTCGTTACCTTCGCCGCCGCCCGCCACGAACTGATATTGGTCTATATCTGCACGATGAAGAATGCAGAACTGATATTTTTGTTTCTTCCTATATGGTATTGCTAATATTTGAAACGGTGCTCTCATATTCGATCCTCATCAACTTAAAATTTACGTATCAATCCTTTTT
Organism: Bacillota bacterium; assembly: GCA_023394035.1. Lineage (GTDB taxonomy): Bacteria > Bacillota > Clostridia > Peptostreptococcales > Anaerovoracaceae > Eubacterium_B. The sequence goes on along the minus strand of JAEXBK010000138.1, from coordinate 9,105 downwards.
AGTTCCAATTTGTTAGAGTGATACTCTCCCACGTAGTGATATTCAAGACCAAAATCACGATCGTCTGATTCGCCCTGCAGATAATCATAACCTGCTTCTGACACGATTCTAAAACCACATTTTTCATGAGTCTTTAAAGAAGCAGTGTTTTTTTTATCAACACAATCATAAAGTAGAAAAGAGCCTTCTTTTTTTAATTCATCCAAAACATTTGACAGGAGTAATGATCCATATCCCATTTGTCTTTGTTCCGGACAAGTCTCAAGCGCTTCAAGGTAGTATACGCCTTTTTGAATCGAACATGTTCTTAATGCACTTATCCATGCTCCATTCTCTTCAAGAATCCAACAAGTCGCTTCGTTTTTTTCGAAAAAATCGTTCTTAAGGAAATCCAAAAAACCCGCTTCAACTTTTTTGAGGGCTTTACTTTTATCCATATCTTCAGGATAGAAATAGTCCGTGTTCTCGTAATTGCTTTCGGCGTAGACATTCATCAATTTTCTTTCATCCAGATCACAGTATTTAATAATTTTCAGCAGCATAATTGTCTCCACAGCTTTATATCTATCTACTTTTTTCATAAGATATAGGCGTTGATTCCTCAATCATTTCAATCATTTCAAATCCAACACTCATTTTTCACCTTACCGCAAAAAACTTCCCACATATGCTCTCATATCAGACGGGTACTTGCCATGTGCTATCGCTTTTGTCAATGATCTCACGACAATTTCTTCGAAAGCATTGAGTCTGCCTGCATTTCCTCCTGAAAGATAATATGAATCATCAAAGCTTGAATCAGTAAATTCCTTTTCTAAAATCAATGTCTTTTCTTGTTTAATGATAGGATGTACAACGTGGTGAAGAAATTCATGTATGATAGAATCCCGATTAAAAGCGCCCGAAGTAAAGATAAAAGTAGATCCTACTAAATAATAGTCGGCAGAATATACACACTTAATCGGATTAATACATATTTTTATATCCTGCACAGGAGATTTATATTTGCTAATACAAATCTCCAAGCAATTTTTTATAGTATTAAGCTCTTGAAAGTAAGCATCATTTTGCTCGCGAATCCACTCTTTTTCGTACTCAATATATTTGATGAAATTCCAATTATGCAGTACGTCTCCAATAGCTTTAGGAAAGGTGCGAATCCAATCCCAGAGAAATTCACTTCGTTCATCATCCGAAATATTACTTGCAGACATAATGTTACGGCGAAATAATTCAAAATCGTGGAATCTTTTATTATCATCACTGAGATAGAATGTTGCATTTTCCAATATAGCCGCGCGCGGCCAATATGGGTACACTTTGCAGGTTTCCTGTCTTGTGCCTGCAAAGAATCCGGAAAATTGTTCTTTATCAATATAACGCTTCAAACAGTCGATATGATCTGATTTACGCTCAATTGAATAATAATCATAACCTGATTGAATTAGTCCATAATATATCGCAGATATTTTGGGGAATTGAGTTATCATAATTTTGCTCTGATTCATAGCTTTACCTCTGCATGATCTATTTCTTATACGCCTTTTACTCAAGTCCCGGAAAATCGTTTTGGCGCAGTGCCTCAAATAATACGATATTGGCTGAATTTGCAAGATTGAACGATCTGAACCGTGTGTCCATGCTCATCGGTATCCTGATTGTAGACTCCTTATGTGCTTCTAAAAAATCTCGCGGCAAGCCCGCCGTTTCGCGCCCGAACACAAACATGTCGCCGTCGGTGTACTCAAAGTCAGTATAGCGATGCGTTCCCTTTGTCGAAGAGAAAAACATGCGCTTTCCCTTGTACTTATCGAGAAAATCATCAAAGCTCTCGTGTATCTCAAGCTTCACATACGGCCAGTAATCGAGTCCGGCACGCTTAAGCGACTTGTCGTCTATCGAAAACCCGAGAGGCTTGACAAGATGAAGCACGCTGTCTGTGGCTGCGCATGTTCGCGCTATATTTCCGGTATTAGGCGGAATTTCAGGCTCAACAAAAACTACATGAAAAGGCATCAGCGGTTCACCTCAAATCTGAAAACACCCTTATATGTGTCTATTGTACAAAAAGCGCCGAGCGGAAGAGTCATCATAGGAGATTCGTGCCCTGATCTGATGTTGTATAATATCGGCTTCTCAATACCTGAAAGCAGATCCTTCATGCAGGCTAAGTAGTCATACTCCGGACATTCTTTGTTCGTTATTCTCGTAAACTGTCCAAGCACGATTCCGCTGCACCTGTCAAAGACACCGGCATTCCTAAGGTGGCATGTCCATTTTTCGATTTTGCTCATCTTCTCGCTTACTTCTTCAATGAAGATAATGCTTCCTTCGGAGTCTATCTCATAAGGAGTTCCTATCCCCGCCGACAAAAGCGATAGGTTACCTCCGAGGAATTTGCCGAATGCTCTTCCCTCCCGAAGAACGCCGATTTTTTCGCCTTCGGGGTTGAAATAATCAAGCTTGTCCTCGGCATTTAGTGCAGCAAAAAACGATTTTTCCGTCTCAGGATCAAAATCTTCCATTATGTTCGATGCCGCCATAGGGCCGTGAAAAGTTACAAGCTCGGTATTATTTGCGATTCCCATATGGAGATTCGTTATATCGCTGTACCCCACAAATATTTTCGGGTTATTTCTGATAACATCGTAATCGATATATTCCATTACCCTGCCTATGCCGTCACCGCCTTTGACGCATATTATCGCATCGACTTCCGGATCGGCGAACATCCTGTTTACCCAATCACCTCTCGTTTTTCCGTCGCCTGCCATGTATCCGCCGAGATCGGATATGAAATTATCCGAGCATTTCACATTGAATCCCATGCTCTCTATCTTGCTTATAAAGCGCGGCACATATTCTTCTTTTGTCTTTGAACTCGGGCATACGAGCCCTATGGTCCTACATTCGGATATTTTTTTAGGGAATTTTCTCATGCTCCCGTCACCTCTCTTATAACTCTGAGTGCATTAAGGTGAGAAATTTTGTCTATTTCGTCATCTGTAAAGTGTTTTGACATTTCATCAAGCAAAAGCCTGAACCCGGAATAGTTAACAATCTCACCATTATCGTCAATACCATCTAAATCCGAGCCAAAGCCAATTGCATCTATTCCGGCTTTATCCTTCATATACACTAAATGCTCAGCTATTCGCTTTGCTGTCGGCGAAGCTCCGTCATTGTTCAGGAAGTGCCCGTAGAAGTTAACGCCTACGATGCCGCCTTTGTTCCCTATCGTTTTGAGTTGGTCGTCCGTCAGATTTCTTCTGTGGTCGCAAAGCTCTCTTGCACACGAATGTGAGCAGACGAAAGGATTTTTCGTATGGCGGGCAACATCATAGAATCCGCCTTCATTCAGATGTGAACAGTCTATTATAATGCCGAACTCATCCATATGTTCGATCGTTTCTATCCCAAACGGCTTAAGACCGCGCATATGCTCTTTTTCGTCGCTGCTGTTAGGATAGCCTATGCAATTCTCGTAATTCCATATAAGTCCTATCATGCGAACCCCCATATCAAAGGCTTCGCCGAGGCGTTCCGCTTTTCCGTCCATAAAGGCTGCATCTTCGATAGTCAGAAAAGAAGAAAGAAAGCCTTTTTCCGCATTCTTAAGTATATCCTTCGCTGAATACGCAGGTCTTATAAGCTCTTTGTTTTCTTCCATTTTCACCTTATAGTTTGCATACATTTCGTTCAATATCTCGTATGCACTCTTTTCGGAGTTTTTCCATGGAAGATACATTGCAAAGCACTGGGCAAGAGAGCCCGTCTCCTTCATATTCTTTAAATTTACATATGTAGGTCCATCATAAAAGCTGTTTTCCGGATGTTTCCAGCTCTCCATCAGTGTATCGCAATGCATGTCTATTATCTTCATTTTAGCGTCCATATTTGCCTCCATTTCTTCTGATAATATAATATTACCGCATTTTGTTCATAAATCAATAGTTTAAGGTATTTGCAAGTGATGAGTTTTCGGGTATAATAATGAAAGTTTTTAACGGAGGTAATAAAATGAGTCTTTTGAAAGATTGGCAGGATCTGCTCGCAGGGCAGACAAAGGCAAGTATAAATGATTTCTGGGAAGAATATGCGAATACCGAATCTAAAATCTATGCGCATATACTCGCTCACAAAGATGAACACCTTAAGGGTAAGGTGTCTGAGCTCGTAGAACAGTTCGCATGTAACAAGGTTATTTTCGTAGGTTTCCTTGACGGTATAAACTCCAGCCTTAACAAGGAACTTGATCTCAAGAATGTAACAATGGATTCGGATATCTATCTCGACATCGATTTTGAAAAGCTGTATTTCAACATGCACAAGGCTGATGCAGACTATCTCTACAGCCTCGCAGAGTGGGATGACGTACTTCCTATTGAACGCAGAAAAGAAATCTATGATGACTACAGACGTTCAAGAACGGTTCATGTTGAGAAAAAGCCGGGCAGAAATGATCAGTGCCCGTGCGGAAGCGGCAAGAAATACAAGCATTGCTGCGGCAAGAAATAAGCGGTAAGAAACAAAGAGTAAAAACGCGTGATCAGTAATTGGTCACGCGTTTTATGATGAAAAAATGTTTTTAACGATAATAGAATTACCGTATTGCTTGAAAAATTTATATATTAATGCTATTCTAAAAATATAAATAAATGGCTTTACATCAAATGAGAGGAGAATCATACATGGATACTACACTATTTTTAATTTGTTTTTGGCTATCCCTGATAGGTGCAGTTTGTGCGCCCTTCTGCTTATTAAAGAGTCTTATAGCTGTGCGTGACCACAAAGAAAATTATTTCTATTGTACTCTGCTTTCTATTTTCGGTGTCGCTTTCTGGGGATTACTTATTGCTATATTAACAAAATAAATGTCTTAAAGCTCTCTTAGGCTGAATATGTAAACAGCAGGCGTGACCGAATGGTCACGCCTGCTGTTTACATATTCTTTTCGCACAGATCCTCTATAGGACATGCCTCACATTCGGGTTTCCTTGCGTGGCAGCACTGCCTTCCGTGGAAGATCAGGCTGTGGTGCGTCTTTGACCAGCGATGCTCGGGAACGGTCTCCATAAGAGCTTCCTCCGTTTTCAGGACATCCTGAGCTTTTACGAGCCCTATTCTGTTTGAAACCCTGAACACATGCGTATCTACGGCTATCCTCTGCTCACCGAAGCCGACTGACAAAACTACATTTGCCGTTTTTCGTCCTACTCCGGGCAGGCTGATTAAGCTGTCATAATTTCCCGGAACTTCTCCGCCGAAATCGCTGACGAGCATCTTCGCAAGGCCTACTATGTTCTTCGCCTTTGTTCTGTACATTCCTATACGCTTTATATGCTCCTCCACTTCCTTCGGCTCCGCTTTTGCGAGGGCAAAGGCATCCGGATAGCTTGCAAAAAGCGAAGGAGTAACGGTATTTACGCTTTTGTCGGTAGTCTGAGCCGACAGAACCACTGCTATTATAAGCTGAAAAATATTCAAATGGTCAAGTGCACATTCCGCATCTGGATATGCTTCCTCGAGTTTATCGAGAATTTTGTTTACTTTATTCTTATCCATGCTTTAGACTATACCACTTTCTTCACCTTCTTGACAATGCCGCTTTTGAAAATATATAATCTTTCTATGGACATTTCTAAGCTTTTGAAAAAAGACAATCATAATATTCCGCTTCCGGACAAGGTCTATAACACACTGCTCAGAGATATACTGACCGGCAAGCTTCCGAAAGATACGCGCCTTATCGAAAGTAAGATATGCGCTATGTGCGGAGCCAGCAGAACCCCTGTCAGAGAAGCGTTCAGGCGCCTCGAAATGGACGGACTCGTAGAGTACATCCCTAACAGAGGCGATTTTGTGCGCGGACTTTCCGATATGGAAGTGTCCGACATGCTTTGTATGCGCCTTGACCTTGAGGTAAGGGCTATTCGGTGGTGTGTCCGAAGAATCAGCAAGGAGGAGCTTTCCGAGCTGGCTGATATTTTCCGCTATATGGAGTTTTATACCGGGAAAAAGGACATATCAAAGATGATAAACATCAATCTCGCCTTTCATCAAGCCATATACAATTCAACTCGTGATACGATTCTTAAGAAAACGCTTACTTCATATCAGGAATATACGAATTACTGTTGCCCGCCAAACTATTTTGAAAGAGGCTATCTTGAGTCTGTTCTCGCCGAGCACCGCAGCATATTCAGCGCAATCATGGAGAAAGATGAAGAAGCTGCCGCTTCGGCCATGCGCATACATATGACAAATACGATCAAACGGTCAAAAACTATAACTGCCGGACAGTAGTCCGGCAGTTATGCTATTCTGCGCTTAGTATAAGTTTGTTCCCTTCTGCCGAAACCGTTACGTTTCCGCCGTCAACGACCTCGCCTCTTATTATCATCGATGCAAGCTCCGTTTCTATATGCTTCTGCAGATAGCGTTTGACCGGTCTTGCCCCGTAGTTCGGATCGTAAGCTTCCCTTGCTATAAAGTGTTTCGCGTCATCTGCCAGCGTTATATCTATATTCCTTGCAGCAAGTCTTCCCCTTATATCGTTCATAGAAAGAACTATTATCTGTTCGATCTGTGCCTGTGTAAGCGGGCTGAACACTATCGTATCGTCTATACGATTAAGAAATTCAGGTCTGAAATATTTGTTCAGAAGCCCGATGACATTTTCTTTGGTTTTCTTGTCTATCGTTCCGTCAGCATTTATATTCTCTATAAGCATCGAGCTTCCGATATTTGATGTCATTATGAGTATCGTGTTCTTAAAATCTACCGTTCTTCCCTGATTGTCTGTAAGACGACCGTCATCAAGCAGCTGAAGCAATATGTTGAACACATCAGGATGAGCTTTTTCTATCTCATCAAAGAGAATTACGCTGTAAGGTCTCCTGCGTACAGCCTCTGTAAGCTGACCGCCTTCGTCGTATCCCACATATCCCGGAGGCGCACCTACGAGCCTCGACACCGAGTGCTTTTCCATATATTCCGACATATCTATCCTGATCATGTTTTTCTCTGAATCAAACAGAGCCTCAGACAGTGCCTTTGCAAGCTCCGTCTTTCCGACGCCTGTAGGGCCGAGAAATATAAATGATCCTATCGGTCTGTTCTCGTTTTTAAGACCCGCTCTTGCCCTAAGTATGGCTTCCGAAACGGATTCAACACCTTCATCCTGCCCTATTACTCTTTTGTGAAGTATCTCGGCAAGCTTAAGCAGCTTTTCTCTTTCCCTCTCAACGAGCTTTGCTACAGGTATGCCTGTCCACTGCGATACGACTTCCGCTATCTCCTCTTCTCCTACTTCCTCTTTGAGGAGCCTGTCTTCCTTGCTTTCTTCCATCGCCTTCTTTTCGGCTTCAAGGCGCTTCTCAAGCTCAGGAAGCGTTCCGTATTTCAGCTTTGCCAATTTCTCAAGGTCATAGGCGCGTTCCGCTTCTTCCATCTCGTGCTTTACATTCTCGATTTCCTGCTTTGTGCTCTTTGATGCCGTTATAGCCTTCTTTTCGGTTTCCCACTGAGCACGCATACTTGAACTCTGCTCTTTAAGAGCTGAAAGCTCTTTTTCAAGCGTCTTAAGCCTTGCTTTTGAGGCATTATCAGTCTCTTTACCGAGCGCCTGTTTTTCTATCTCAAGCTGCATGATCTTCCTTGAAACTTCATCAAGCTCTCCCGGCATACTGTCGATTTCAGTTCTTATGCGTGATGCCGCTTCGTCCATGAGGTCTATGGCTTTGTCCGGCAGAAATCTGTCACTTATATATCTGTCGGAAAGCGTTGCACACGCAATCAGCGCATTATCGGTGATCCTGACACCGTGATGAATCTCAAAACGCTCCTTAAGCCCCCTGAGTATGGATATGGTATCCTCTACCGTAGGCTGATCGACGAGCACCTTCTGAAATCTTCTCTCAAGGGCGGCATCTTTTTCTATATATTTTCTGTATTCATCGAGAGTAGTAGCACCTATACAGTGAAGCTCACCTCGTGCGAGCTTAGGCTTAAGTAGATTTCCTGCATCCATTGAGCCTTCAGTCCTTCCCGCTCCTACTATATTGTGAATTTCATCGATAAAGAGGATTATGCGCCCCTCCGACTTTTCGACTTCGTTCAGAACTGCCTTAAGGCGTTCCTCAAATTCGCCTCTGAATTTTGCTCCGGCAATAAGCGCTCCCATGTCGAGAGCAAAAATCGTCTTGTCCTTCAGACCTTCCGGCACGTCACCCTTCAAAATTCGCTGTGCAAGCCCTTCCACGACTGCCGTCTTACCGACACCCGGTTCTCCTATCAAAACAGGATTATTCTTCGTGCGCCTCGAGAGTATCTGTACGGCATGTCTGATTTCGGCATCTCTTCCGATTACAGGGTCGAGCTTCCCTTTTCGTGCCATCTCCACAAGATCCTGTCCGTATTTTGCCATCGCTTCGTAATTGTCTTCGGGATTTGAACTCGTTATACGCTGATTTCCTCTTACCTTTGTAAGTGCTTCAAGGAATTTTTCTCTGCTTATTCCAAAGCGTCTGAAAACGCTTGAAGACGCACCTTTTCCTTCTTCTAAAAGCGCAAGGTATATGTGCTCCACGCTTACATATTCGTCCTTGAATTCCGCCGCCTTTTTCTCTGCGGTCGCAAGAAGAGCTGCAAGGCGTCTTGTCGAATAAAGGTTGTCAGCATTTCCCGATACCTTCGGCAATTTATCAATTTCATCAGAAACGGCATTCTCAACATCTTCCGGATTAATCCCCATATATTTTATGAGCTTAGGGATCAAACCGTCTCTCTGCTTAAGAAGCGCAAGGTGAAGATGTTCCGAGTCAAGTGTCTGATTACCTGCCATAACGGCAATATTGCGGCTGTCCATTATGGCAGCCTGTGCATTTTCGGTGTATTTTTCTATATTCATAATATGTCACCCCCTTGTATTGTCATCATACTCCTGCCGAAATCAAAAAGCAAGAGTTTTTTAGCACTCATTTATAGAGAGTGCTAACAACTCCTGCTTTCCTTGAAATTTCACCTTTTATTCGCCTGTAGGCATATTATATACTGCCGCTACGGCTTTTTTTCTGCGTACTATCGTGAGCATACATACAA
>JAEXBK010000128.1 GCA_023394035.1 Bacillota bacterium | reverse complement strand
GGCAAAGGCAAGAGATATTTGATTCTGGTTGCACTTTTCAGCCCGATAATTTACTTTGCAGGCGAGACCGTCGGCATAAGCAAAACGACGGCATCCGAAAGCGGAGTATTTCTTGCATGCATACCGGTAGGTGCACTGATTGCTTCGACCCTCATACTGCACAAAAAGCCAAGCAAAAATCAGGTGGCAGGCATACTGATAACCTTGATAGGCGTTACGATTACAGTGCTTGCAGTGGGGATAGAATCAAGTCTTTCAATCACCGGATATATGTTTCTCTTAATCGCCGTAGCATCATATGCCTTTTACAGCGTATTCGTTGAAAAAGCATCTGCATTTACGGGAGCGGAGATAACATATGCGATGATATTGTCGGGAGCATTGGTTTACGGAGCCGCAGCGATTATCGAGGCACTTATGTGCGGCGAGCTTGGCGCATTGATTGCGCTTCCTGCAAACAACGGAGCATTTATGTCTGCTGTTCTGTTTCAGGGAATAGGCTGCTCGGGGGGTGCGTTTTTTATGTCAAATGGCGCAATATCGAAGATAGGCGTAAACAAAACATCTTCATTTATCGGTATTTCCACAGTCGTATCTATAATATCAGGCGTCATTTTCCTGAGTGAGCCGTTCACCCAATATCAGATCATAGGCGCTGCTGTAATCGTAGCAGGGGTATATATAGCGAATTTCAATTTCAACAAAAACGATAAACGAAGAGGGAAAGAATGAAATCATTTAACTGCAATGGCAAATATAACGCAATGAAAAATCACTTATATTTCGTGAAGTACATGCCTAAAGGCGAGGAGGTCTAATATGAAAAAATTGGTTTTACTTGTGACATACAAGCTGAAGGAGGATGCTCATGAGGAATTTCTGGCTGAAATCTACGCATCGGGTTTTCCCGAAAAGGTGCGTGAAGAAGACGGCTGCCTGCGCTATGAATATTATTTTGATGCCGAAGCTCCTGAAACGATACTTTTGGTAGAGGAATGGGAATCGGAAGCGCAGCAAAAGAAACACCTTGAAACCGAGCATATGAAGAACTTTAGAGAAATCAAGGAAATGTATGTCGAGGAGACTGTAATCGAAAAGCTGTACAAAGAGTAGATTGAAGGTGAACATATGTCTTTTGATAAAGCAAATAAAGCTTTGACGGAAAAAGGATACGGAAACAGAGTGTCAGTGTACGAGGATTCGTGCGCAACGGTTGAGCTTGCGGCGAAGACGGTCGGCACGGAGCCTCAGCGTATAGCAAAATCGCTCACATTTATGGTAGGCGAAGCTCCGATAATGATAGTTTGCTCAGGTGACTCCAAGATAAACGGCGGCAAATTCAGGAGAACCTTCGGCGTCAAGTCGAAGATGATAGATTTTGAAGATGTTAATCGCCTGATAGGTCATGATGTCGGGGGAGTATGTCCATTCGGAGTAAAGGAAGGCGTAAAAATCTATCTCGACGAGTCACTCAAAAGATTTGACGCTGTATATCCTGCATCAGGCAGCGAAAACAGCATGGTAAGACTGACGATATCCGAGCTTGAAGATGCGTCGGACTTCGAAAAATGGGTGGATGTAACGAAGCTACAGGATTGATTTTATTATATCAAGCAGTCTTCCGTATGTTTCACATGATTCCAAATCGGGATTCTCGCGTTTTATCAGGTCGGTAGAGCGAAAGAGAATTCCTTTTTCGGAGGCTTTGAGCATATCTATGTCATTAAAGCTGTCGCCGACGGCGATTATATTATATCCTGCCGAATGAAATGCATCTATGACGGAGGTCTTCGAATTTTCGCGGCGCATCCTGAAATCGCATATAATCCCGTCATCACCTATGACAAGCTCATTGCAGAAAATGGACGGATAACCGAGCTTTTCCATCAAAGGCATCGCGAATTGTATTGAAATATCGCTTACTATCGCAACCTGCGCAAATGAACGCAGCTCATCTAAAAATTCGCGCGCACCGGGAAGCGGCTCTGTCTTGGCAACCGATTGTATTACCTCATCAAAAGAAATTCCCCTTGATGCGAGTACGCTTATTCGGTTTCTCATAAGCTCCGTAACATCGCAGGAATCACGCGTTGTGCGCTTCAGGTCATCTATTTTCTTCTCTTCCGCAAAAGCCGGCCAAAGCTCCGGGAAAAGTATGCTTTCTAAATCAAGACATACAATGTACATTTTTGCTCCTTATCATCAGCTCGTATAATAGATATTATTAAAAAACATCATCTCTTGTCAAGCGGCTATATGTGTATGAAGCCTTGCCTGAAGGCCCGCAAAGGGCTAAAATGGATATATAAACATCTAAAAGCAAAGGATTTTTTATGGACGAAAGATATTATCTCGTATGTGAACGGAAAAAGGTATTCGAGCTTCTGATGCTTGCGGCAGGGATGATGGGCGTTTATACATATGCTCTCAGAGGCGGTGTCTTCTGCAATGCCCAAACCGCAAATTTCGTGATGATGGCGATTGCGCTCGGAAACAAAAATTGGAGCGGCGCACTTTATTTCATAATTCCTATATCGGCTTATCTTGCAGGTGCAATTTTATCCGAATGGCTGCCGGGAAGGGTAAGACGCCTAAATGCAATGAGGTGGGATACATACCTGATAGCATTTGAAATCGCCGTTCTTATCATAGTAGGCTTCATTCCCCTAAGTGCGAATCACCATATCGTTCAGGTTATGATAAACTTCATATGCTCCATGCAGTACAACACCTTTAGGCAGGCGGAGAGCATACCTATGGCTACGACATTTTGCACAAATCACGTGCGCCAAACGGGAATCAACGTAGTAAAATACATCAAAACACGCGACTTCGAATCAAAGCGCCGTATACTCAGCCATTTTACAATGCTTATCAGCTTTCTTGCAGGAGGCGTTATCGAAATGGCTACAATTGCGGTATTGAGTGAAAAAGCTATATGGGTAGCGGCGATACCGCTTCTTATCGATCTTTTCTTTCTGGCAAGGGCTGATATGGTAGAGGAAAAAGGAATGCTCGAAAAAATTCCGGAAGGTCATTAAATAAATTCTTGACATATCGTAAAACATGGGTATAATAATTGTTAGTCATAACTAACGAAATAGTGAATGAAATGAGTCGGGAAACCGGCTCTATTCAAAACAAATGAGTTAGTTATAACTAATAAACGGAGGTAATTATGCTCGAAAGATCACTCGTCACACATTGCTCGGCAACTCTTGCAGGTCTCAAGCCCGCTTGCATGTTCGGGTATAAATGCCATGACTGCAAGCAGATATTCAAAGAGATAGACTCGCTTAACAATAAACTCAACAAAAAGGGCGTGTCCGTAAGGATTGTGAATTACCGAAATGACAGAGCTTTGATATATGTTTACAGAAGCCGTATGCTTTCCGATGTCTTTGATGATCCGATGGTCAGTGAATTTCTGTACGAATACGGATACGACTGCTCGGATGTTGAGCTTTGCATATCGAGGCTTTCTGGCAAGCTCAAAACGTCAGGCGAATTTCCTCACGAAATAGGCCTCTTCCTCGGATATCCGTTTGAGGATGTTATGGGCTTCATACAAAACAAAGGCGACGGGTACAAGCTGTGCGG
>JAEXBK010000134.1 GCA_023394035.1 Bacillota bacterium | reverse complement strand
GCTTTGTCCCTGCTCCTGATTTTTTTTATATCCATAATTAAAGACCGAGGAAAATCATCGCCATCAGGAAGTATATCGAAAGAGCAACCGCATCAGAAATAGAAGATATAGCCGGATTTGCTATAAGCGCCGGGTCAAGCTTCACCTTCTTTACGAGAAGCGGAATCATACTGCCTATTATTTTGGCGAACATAACTATAAATATCATAGCCGCACATACGGTTAACGCAACGAAAAAGCCTTCGCCGTCAAGCAGCCATACCCTGAAAAAGTTTATGAAGCTCAAAAGCGAGCCGAGCATAAGGCCTATCCGTGTTTCCTTCCATAATACTTTCAGAAAATCGGCAGGCTCGACTTCGTCTGTCGCAAGTCCGCGTATTATCAGCGTTGCAGCCTGAGAGCCCGTATTTCCGCCTGTGCCCATAAGCATAGGCATATACGCAACGAGACTTATTGCCGTCTTAAGCTTATCCTCAAAGCCCGTTATTATCATTCCTGTAAATATGTATGCTATCATCAGGATAACAAGCCACGGAAGTCTGTTTATTACATGAGTGATGACCGGCATATCGAGATAGCCCTTGTCAGAGCTGTCAAAGTCGATGACACCGCCCATTCTCTCGATATCTTCAGTTGCTTCTTCTTCGATGACGTCAAGTATGTCGTCGAATGTTATTATGCCGACGAGTCTGAACTCGTTGTCTACAACAGGTATCGCAATAAAACCGTACTTTTTGAAGTCTGCAGCAACCTGCTCCTGATCCTCGTACACGTTTTCGCTTACAAAATCGGTACGCATTATATCGTTTATTCTTGTCTCTTTGTCGGAGACTACAAGCGTTGACAACGGAACTATGCCTATGAGCTTTCGACCGGGATCCTTTACATAGCATGTATATATGGTCTCCGCATCCATCCCCACGTCTTTTATGTGGTCTAGTGCCTCTCTTACGCTCCAGTCCTTATGAAGGCTGATATAATCCGGTGTCATGAGGCTTCCTGCACACGATTCCGGATAGTTCAAAAACGTATTTATGAGTTTGCGCTCGCTCTTCGGTGTTTTTTCGAGGATCTTATCGACTATATTTGCCGGCAGCTCCTCCAAAATGTCGATCTTATCGTCGAAGTCCATCTCGCGCACTATATATTCTATTTCCTTATCGGTTATTCCGGAAATGATCTCCACCTGATCATCCGAAGGCAGCTCCGAAAATACTTCTACCGAAACATCCTTAGGAAGCAGGCGGAACAGTATTACAGTAGACTGTATGCCGAGTTCTTCCGTTATATCCTCAAGAAGCTCCGCTATGTCTACCGAATTATATTTGAGGAGCTCATCGCGCGCTCTGAAATATTTCTTTTCTGCAATCAGTTCTATGATTTTTTCAGTGCTTTCTTCGATCATCGCTTCACGGTCTCCAAACACAGCATCCATCGCAGCTCCTCCTTTCCGGTAATTTGTGTCTTAAATAATTTCATACGCATATGCGCCAAAGCGCAATAATACATTTATATTATAAGCCAATTTGCAATATCATGTCAACAAACGCAGATATGAAGAAAACTTTGTATTAATACCTCGAAATACTTGAAAAAACAGCTTTCTATATTGACGGAAAAATATCAAAGTGGTATATTTAATATTGGATGTATACAAGTCATCCACTTTAATTACTTATTAAATCTTAATAAAGAAAAGAGGAGATTACGATGGGAAATTTAGTTCAGAAGTACATCGACATCGCTGCCAAAAAGAATCCAGGTGAGCCTGAATTTCTGCAGACAGTCGAAGAAGTTCTTACTTCTATCGAACCGGTTCTTGAAGCTCATCCTGAGTATGTCGAGGCTGGACTGATCGAAAGACTTATCGAGCCTGAAAGAGGCATCAGCTTCAGAGTTCCTTGGGTTGACGACAACGGTAAAGTTCAGGTCAACAGAGGCTACAGGTATGAATTCAACAGCGCACTTGGACCTTACAAGGGCGGTATGAGATTCGCACCAAACGTTTATCCTGGAATCCTTAAGTTCCTTGGATTCGAACAGATCTTCAAGAACAGCCTTACAGGCCTTCCAATCGGCGGCGGTAAGGGCGGCGCAGACTTTGATCCAAACGGCAAGACTGACGGCGAAATCATGAGATTCTGCCAGTCATACATCAACGAGCTCTACAGATACATCGGACCTGACACGGACGTTCCTGCAGGTGACCTCGGTGTTGGCGGAAGAGAAATCGGATTCATGATGGGTCAGTACAAGAGAATCGTAAACCGTTACGACGGAACTTGGACAGGTAAAGGAACAAAGAACGGCGGCCTCGCAGGAAGAACAGAAGCTACAGGCTACGGTATCGTATTCTTCGCAAGAGAAATGCTGAAGCACGTAGGCGAAGAGCTCAAGGGCAAGACAGTAGCAGTTTCCGGATTCGGTAACGTTTCATGGGGTACAGTTACAAAGCTCAACCAGCTCGGCGCTAAGGTTATCACAATCTCAGGACCGGACGGATACATCCTCGACGAAGAAGGCGTTTCAGGTGACAAGATTGACTTCATGCTCGAGCTCAGAAACAGCGGAAAGAATATCTGCGCACCATATGCAGAGAAATATCCTAACGCAAAATTCTTCGCAGGCAAGAAGCCTTGGGAAGTTAAGGCTGACCTTTACATCCCATGCGCAACTCAGAACGAGATTCGCATAGAAGACGCAAAGACAATGGTCGCTAACGGCTGCAAATACCTCTGCGAAGGTGCTAACATGCCTACAACAAACGAAGCTATCGCTTATCTCCAGGAGAACGGCGTGATAGTAGGACCGTCAAAGGCTGCAAACGCAGGCGGAGTTGCATGCTCATGCCTCGAAATGAGCCAGAACGCTCAGCACATCGTATTCTCCGAAGAAGACGTTTACGCACAGCTCGAAGGAATCATGGTAAACATCTTCAAGTTAGCTGCTGATGCTTGCGAACGTTACAACCTCGGATTCAACCTCATTGCAGGTGCTAACATTGCAGGATTCGAAAGAGTAGCAGAAGCAATGATGCTCCAGGGTATTGTATAAGCTGCAGCTTATATAGTCTCTATAATAGAACAAAACAACGAATCGAGCGGCAAATTTGCCGCTCGATTTTTGTGTTTCGAAGCCGTTCAGTGAATATACAGAATTACACAAAACGGTAGATATTCTCTTATTTAAATCTGCATAAACCTAAAATATACATGATTTCAAGAACAATATCTACGAACGGTGTGCAAATGCAAATTGCCTTTAGATTAAGCCTGTTTTGTTAAGCTCATTACGCTTAAGATATGAAAAAGGATATCTCTATACGATTATCGTACTTCGAGATATCCTTAATTACGAGTGCTATTATTTTGTTCGCTTATTCAACTCTTACGTAGCCTATGAACGGTACTCCGCAGTATACCTGTGCAAGCACTGTATCTCCGTGCCATCCACCATGAACAGCGAGTCCTCCGCCTGCATAAACAGCAACATGCGTTGTGTAGATACAGAGGTCTCCCGGCTGAGGATTATCAGTCCAGCTTCCGAGTGATGTATACTGCTGCGGCCATCCGTGGAAGTAGATTCCTGCTGCTGCAAGCGAGTTCGTTGCAAGCATTGTGCAGTCCTGTTCTACTCCGAGCTGGGCATATGCTGCCGATAATATAGTTCCGGCCAAGTCACTGTTGTATACAGCCTCTCTGCTTTGGCTTACACTTGCAGTATATGAAAGTGTATCGCTTCTGCTTTCGGTTTCGGTTTCGGTTTCCTTTACCTTAGTGCCCTTCTTGACTACCTTGGTTACAGGTTCCGTGACAACAGTTGATGAAAGCTCGGTAACAGAGCTCTGTTTGCCGTTTACAAACTGTATTCTCTCTGTTACGCTTCTTGAACCGTTAACACCTTCCGTGACAACTTCTTCTTCGCCTTCATAGAGTTCGTCAGTTTCTTCTGTCTTTGTTTCGAAATATATATCCTTTGTAACCGTTACATCCTGTTCTGTAGTAACGTTTATAAGGTAACGTACACTTCCGAATACGATTTCGTCGCCAGGCATCAGGCGGTCAATGCTCATTCCCGGATTGTTTGCAAGTATCGTATCTATATCTGTATCGTGTGCGATTGCTATATCCCAGAATGTATCGCCGTCCTTGACGGTATAAACTGTCTGGTCAGATTCTCCTTTCAGGAGATTAAGTACAACCGCCTTAGGGTCCACAGTAACTTCAGGCTGCTTTTCCATCATCTTTACTGTAAGCTTCTCAGCTGTCATTCCCGGTTCTACCGATACCAATTTTGCATTAGAGCCTTCTTCGATATAATAATTGTTTACTGTCTCTATCAGCCCTTTAGCGTCAGCCTCTGTAGTAACCGTCGCTATGACCTCGTCACCGAGCTTGACCTGCCAGTAGTCTACCGTAGCAGCATATGCCGTAGCTGCCGATGAGATGTAGACTGTTGTCAGAACCAGCGCTATTAACAGCGCTACAATAAGAACTGATTTTTTCTTAGACTTTACTTCTTCAAGAAAATTCATATTCTTTTTCTTTCCTTTCGTTTCGTTTAACGGTAAGTCTTTATTATCTGGGAGAAATACCGTTAGATGAAATCCCTACCCTTGTGTTACGGCTACCCTTTCCGTTTCACAAGTGAAATCTTACACTATATACATTATCGAGTCAACCTTTTATTAAGACTTTCACATAACTTTCACATATATTTTTATCAAAATGGCTATTTTTCAACATTTTATCGTGCTTTAATTCTTAAAAGTCCTTAAGAATTTATCATTCGCTTTACGCATATTTATAATATATATGTGAATATACGGTATTTTATATCCATTTCATATACAAAACCGCCTTTCGGCGGTCTTAAAATAAGTTTATTTCTTAAAAAATTTAAGTTTACTTTTAAGAAACTCTACAGCCCACTGATTTCAATGCGTTTAGAGCTCTATGCGTACCATTTTTTCTTTAGAAAATAAGTAAAGATATGCTTCATCCACCTTCCCAACTGCTGCCTCCTCAAGAGCCGCCGCATAAGCCTCTATCTGTTTGCGATAGGTTTTCTCTATCAGCTCCTCGCCGCTACTGCCGTTAACCATATTGCTCTTATAATCTATCAGTACGCATTTATCACCTTCCGTGAAATAGCAGTCGATTATACCCTGTATCAGTATGTCCTCGTTGCCTTCTCTTCTCATAAGTGTAAACGGCTTTTCTTTCCGCAGCCTGCCGTCTAAAGATGCTTTTGATGCGCGCATACCTGCATCCGTCCTGAAAAAAGCATTTATCTCACGAAGTGCTCTTTCGTCTATTATCCCATCTGCAATGAGTCCCCGTTCCACAAGCTCTGACGCAGTCTTCATTATATATGCTTCGCCTTCTTCGAAGGCTTTGGCAAAATCGAGTCGTTCCATTACCGTATGGTACGCCGTTCCTCTTTCCGCTGCAGTTACGCGCTTTCCTTCCGCTTTGAATTTAGGGATCTCAAGCATATCGCACAGCTTTCCGCTACTTTCCGGCTCGTTCTTAGGGGCATTGAGTCTGTTAAGCTCTGAAACCGAATACTTGGATTTCAGCTCGCGCGAGGCTTCATGTCCGTATCTGAAGCTCAATCTTTCGTTCAGCTCCGACTTTTCTTCATCAGAAAACTCAACATGGCTGCCATCAAAAGCAGCGCTAATACCGCTGCCCGCCGCCGTGGAAAGCTCTGAAACCGATATCATCTTATATTTCATTCCCGGAGCAAGCATATCAAGATATGTCGTCTCTCCCCTCACGCTGCGATTCACCTTCTCTTCAAACTTATCTCCGTCCTTTACCATACCGACCAGAAACAGCATATCGCGCGCTCTTGTCAAAGCTACATATAATATCCTCACTTCCTCTTCATATTCCTCTTTGTGGAATTTAAGAGCAATAAGCTTCTGAGGTATTGTAAGCCGTTCCCAGTGTCCTTTGTAATCCGATCTTGAAAGCCCTATCCCGACATCCCTGTGAAGCGCGAACTTTGATCGGCGGCTGCTGTATACGAGCTTTTTTCCGAGTCCTGAGACTATTACCATAGGAAACTCAAGACCTTTGCTCTTGTGTATTGACATTATGCGTACAACATCGTCCTGCTCGCTTATGAGCTTGACCTGAGGAATCTTCACATTTCTTTTCTTTACGGCATCAATATATTTTACAAAACCGTAGAGGGAAGCCTGTCTGTTCTCGGAATATTTATCGGCTTTTTCGACGAGGGCTCTTAAGTTTGCCTGATGCTGCACTCCGCCCGGCATTGCTCCCGATATGACATAATAATGGCTTTCAAGCAAAATTCCCCAAATGAACTGAGAAAGAGGAAGCAGCGCAGCTTTTTCGCGCCAGGCGTCAAGCTTCTTTGCTGCCGACCTGCATTTAGCTCTCATATCTTCCGAAGAGCCTGAAAGGCAGTATTGCGCGAATGCGTCGCTGAAGGAGCCGTCTTTGAACTCCGCTCTTATTCTGCCGAGTTCCGCAGCAGAAAAGCCGAATATTTCCGAGTGAAGCACGCTTATAAGCGGAATATCCTGCTTTCTGTTATCTATGACCGAAAGAAGGTTCATCATAATATCGATTTCAATCGTATCAAAATAACCTTCGTTATCGTCTATGCAGGCGGTTATGCCTTTCCTGTTCAAAACTTCGTAATATGCGGAAGCCGTTCCTCTTACACCTCTGAGCAGTATTACTATATCTCTTCTCGAGATGGTCTTTTTTTCGCCGAGTTTGCTGTCGTAATATTCTCTGCCCAGATTCTCCTTTATCAGCCGGGCGACATAAAGTGCCTCTTTTTCCGCCTTCTCGAGCTCCGCAATCGCCTCATCCGCAGGTTCGCTTTCCTCTGTGCCGGATTCCGAAACTATATGGGCTTCCGGAGTGTATAAACAATCTCCGTCATATTCCAGTCCCGGATAAAGCATGGCTCTTTCGTCGTAGCCTTCCATAAGCGGCTCAAATATCTCGTTTATGTATTGAAGTACAGGTGCCTTGCTCCTGTAGTTCCTGTTAAGGTCTATAACTTCTGATTCCGTAGCTTCAGGCTTACCGTAGAGTTCATATTTCCCTTTGAAAATAGAAGGCTCTGCAAGTCTGAAGCCGTAGATGCTCTGCTTGATGTCACCTACCATGAACATATTATTTTCACGCTTTATCCCGGCTATTATAGCTTCCTGCAAACCGTTCGTATCCTGGTATTCGTCTATAAATATATGCTCAAAACGCTCCCTGTACCTTTCAGCTTCATCCTCCTGCTCAAGTATTTCGAGGCAGTAATGCTCTATGTCACTGAAATCTATGAGACGCTGCTCTTTCTTTGCTTCTCCGTAAAGCTCCGCAAAGGCTTTGATCAGGCGTTCCAATGTCCTTATGTGTTTCGCAGTCTCACGCATGTCATCGAGCTGTTCTTCAAGAGGCAGCGAAAAAAACATTGAAGCGAGATCCCCTGTTTTCTTCTTTGCGAGTTCGCGGTATAGCTTTACATCCGCCTTCACCGTTTCGTATTCGGCCTGCTCTTCTTTTTTTGCACGCAGGGTCGCTGATTTTCCCTGTAATATATCTCTCAGCTTATCAAAAATCGCCGGCGGATTGTCACATTCACCTGATAGCATATCAAGTGCACTGCTTATAGGTTCTATCTCTTCTTTTGCAATTATATCTGCCATCCTGTCGAGTCCGCACGCCAAAAGCAGACCCTCGGCACCTTTTTCGTAGTCTATAGCTTCCGAAAGAGTTTCTCGTATTTCTTCCGTCAAAAGCTGCCACATTACGCTCCCGTAAAAAGCATCGTTATCCGCTTCGAGTATTTTGCTCTGTTCATCAAACCATTCCCACGGGTGAGGCATCGCCATGAGGCGCTCGTATGCACCGAGTATCATTTCGCGTACTCTGTTCATATTCCTGTCGCTGCTGTAGCAGTCAAGAAAGCTCACGAAATCAGCATCAAGCTTTTCAAATTCTCTCTCCGTAAGCTCGTCAAGGGCATCCTCCTTCATCAATATGCTTTTTGCGGAATCGCATACGGAAAAATTAGGCTCTATGTCAAGCCTGTAAAATGACCGTCTGATTACGTTAAGTGCAAATGCATGAAAAGTGCAGATTTCTGCCTGCGGCAGCATTTCGAGCTGGCGTTTAAGGTAATCGTATGATGCCTTTGATGTTGTCCTTGCTTTTTCCGCTTCTGCCGAAAGCGACAAGCGAATCTTTTCCTTCATCTCCGCGGCGGCCGCATTTGTAAAGGTAACTACAAGTATGGAACGCACCGAGACGCCCTCTTCTACAACGAGTCGTCTGATTCGCTCAACGAGTACAGCCGTCTTTCCCGAGCCGGCAGCAGCCGCAACGAGTATGCTCTTACCG